>CALXZF010000042.1 GCA_944393165.1 uncultured Clostridia bacterium | reverse complement strand
TGTTATAAGGTCTAGCATGTTTTTTGTTAAAAAGATTGTTAAAAAATGTAGAATTTGATATAATACATTTGAATTTTATGAGAAAGGAAGTAATGTAATTAATGTGTGAATGTGTTGAAAATAGAATCAGAGAAGAAGTAAATGAAATAATGCTACCATATAAGCAAGAAAAAGATAATTTGATACAAATACTAAATGAAATACAAGAAAAATATGGATATATTCCAAAAGTTGCACAATTAGAAGTTTCAAAATATTTGGAAATTCCAATGGCCGAAATTTATGGAGTAATTACTTTTTATGCGAGATTTACATTAGAGCCAAAGGGAAAATATAATATTTCTGTATGTTTGGGAACAGCATGTTTTGTAAAAGGGTCTCAAGCAATACTTGACAGGTTAAAAGAAAGGCTAAAGTTAGAAGAAGGAAAAACAAGCGAGGACGGTAAATTTTCTATAGATACCACTAGATGTGTTGGCGCATGCGGAATTGCACCAGTGTTTACAGTAAATGATGAAGTATATGGGCATGCGACTGTAAAAAAACTAGATGAAGTTTTGGATAGCTTAGAGAAAGCAGAAAATAATTAAGAAATGTTTGTAATTAAAAGATAGGAGGTATCAAATGAAGACCTTAGAAGAATTAAACAAAATAAGAACAGAAAAAAGAAAAGAATTGGATTTAAGAAAAAATACAAAAGCAGATACAAGAGAAAAGCATATTCTGGTATGCCAAGGAACAGGTTGCACATCTTCTAAATCACCTCAAATTTTAGAAAACTTTAAGAGAATAATAAAAGAAAAGAACATAGAAAATGTACGAGTAATAAAAACTGGATGTTTTGGACTATGTGCTAAAGGTCCAATAGTTATAATAAGACCAGAAGACACATTTTATGCAATGGTTAAACCAGAAAATTGCGAAGAAATTATAAATTCACACATAATAGAGGGAAAAGTTGTAGACAGATTACTTTGCAAAGACATAGACGGCAAAAAAGTAACTAAATTAGATGACTTGAACTTTTATAAAAAACAAAAAAGAATAGCTCTTAAAAATTGTGGAGTAATCAACCCAGAAGAAATAGATGAATACATTGCTTTTGACGGATACAAAGCACTTGAAAGAGTCTTAGTAGAAATGTCACAAGAGGAAGTAATAGAAACAATTGAAAATTCTGGTTTAAGAGGTAGAGGAGGAGCTGGCTTCCCAACTGGTAAGAAATGGAGAGCTACTAAAGAAGCAAAAGGAGATACAAAATATGTAGTTTGCAATGCAGATGAAGGAGATCCTGGAGCATTTATGGATAGAAGTATATTAGAAGGAGACCCTCACGCAGTATTAGAAGCTATGGAAATTGCAGGTTTTGCAATTGGGGCAGAAAAAGGATACATATATGTTAGAGCAGAATATCCAATAGCAGTTCACAGACTACAAGTTGCAATAGACCAAGCAAGAGATTATGGAATACTTGGAGAAAATATATTTGGAACTAATTTTAACTTTGATATTGAAATTAGACTTGGAGCAGGAGCATTTGTTTGCGGAGAAGAAACAGCACTTCTAGAATCTATAGAAGGAAGAAGAGGTCAACCAAGAGTAAAACCACCATATCCAGCAGAATCTGGACTTTGGGGATGCCCAACATTAATAAATAATGTTGAAACATATGCTAACATTGCACAAATAATATTAAAGGGAGCCGATTGGTATTCATCAATAGGAACGGCCACATCAAAAGGAACAAAAGTATTTGCGCTTGGTGGAAATGTAAATAATGTTGGATTAGTAGAAGTTCCAATGGGAACAACTTTAAGAGAAATAGTATTTGATATAGGCGGAGGAATACCAAATGGCAGAGAATTTAAAGCAGCACAAACAGGAGGACCTTCAGGAGGATGTATTCCAAAAGAACATTTAGACACACCAATAGATTATGAATCATTAAAAGAAATTGGCTCGATGATGGGGTCTGGCGGATTAATAGTAATGGATGACACAAAATGTATGGTTTGCTTAGCAAAATTCTACCTAGAATTTACAGTGAGCGAGAGCTGCGGTAAATGCACACCTTGTAGAATTGGAACCAAAAGAATGCTTGAAATATTAGAAAAACTTTGCAATGGCGAAGGAACTGAATATGATATATATAGACTGGAAAAATTAGCAGTAAATATAAAAAAATCAAGTATATGCGGATTGGGACAAAGGGCTCCAAACCCAGTAATAAGTACATTAAAATATTTTAGAGAAGAATTTAGAGAGCATGCAATAGAAAAAGAATGTAAAGCAATGGAATGTAAAGCATTGGCAAAAATAGAGATAGATCCAGAAAAGTGTAAAGCTTGTGGATTGTGTCAAAGAAATTGTCCTGTAAATGCAATTGAAGGAGAAGGAAGAGAAATAAGACATATTAATCAAGAAAAGTGCATCAAATGTACTACTTGCATTAGGTCATGTCCATTCCATGCAATAGGATAATGTGATTTGGTGTCGTTTGGTGTCGTTTGGGGACAGGCCTTAAAACGACAAAGTTGTCGCTAAGGGACAGGCCTTAAAACGACAAGGTTGTCGCTAGGGGACAGACCTTAAACGACAAAAGGAGGAAGAAGTGAAGTATTTTAAAAAATTGATAGGAGATAGAATATATTTATCTCCACGAAGTATAGAAGATGCAGAAATATTTGTAAAGTGGCTAAATGATTTTGAAGTAACAGATTATCTTGGCAGAAGTTCAAAAATAATGGATATAGAAAGAGAAAAAGAGTATTTATTAAATAAAAATGCTGACTCTATGCCTTTTGTTATTGTTAAAATAGAAAATGATGAAATGATAGGTACTGTAGGCTTTGACAGAATAGATTATATTAATAAAGTTGGTATATTAGGAATAATGATTGGCGAAAAAGAAAATAGAGAAAATGGTTATGGAACAGAAGCTATAAATCTATTACTAGACTATGGATTTAATTATTTAAATTTAAACAGCATAAATTTAAATGTTATGGAGTTTAATTCAAGAGGAATAGCGTGTTACAAAAAATGTGGATTTAAAGAGACTGGCAGAAGAAGAAAAAATGTTTTTGTTAATGGCAAATATTATGATAAAGTACTCATGGATATTTTGAAAGAAGAATTTGACGAAAGAAAGGAAAATTATATAAGAAATAAAAATATATGATTTTATTGCTATAGAGGCCCGTCCCCAAAACGACAACTTTGTCGTTTTAAGGCCTGTCCCTGTAACGACAAAAGGAGGAAAGTAATGGTTAATTTAAAAATAGATGATAAAAATGTTGTGGTACCAGAGGGAACTACCATATTAGATGCGGCAAAACAAGCAGGAATAGATATTCCAACATTATGCTTTTTAAAGGACATTAATGAAGTCGGAGATTGCAGAATGTGTATTGTGGAAGTAGAAGGAAGAAGAGGCTTTGCAACATCTTGTATTCAAAAAGTTGAAGAAGGAATGGTGGTACATACACATACTCCAAATGTACTAGAAGCAAGACATACAATACTTGACTTAATTATTTCTAATCATTCTAAAGATTGTTTAACATGTACTCGCTCACGGAAATTGTGAACTCCAAGATTTAGCAATAAAGTTTAATGTGTTAGATATAGATTTTAAAGGAGAAAGAACAGAGCATAAAATAGATGATAAATCCCCTTCTATTGTAAGAGATTTTAATAAATGTATTTTATGTAGAAGATGTGTGGCAACATGTAAAAATGTGCAAAAAATAGGAGCAATAGATTGTATTGAAAGAGGTTTTGAATCTTGCATTTCAACAACTTATGACCATAGTTTAAATGATGTAAATTGTACATTTTGCGGACAATGTATTGAATCATGTCCTACAGGAGCATTACATGAGAAAGAGAACATAAATGATGTGTGGGCAAAATTAAAAGACCCAGACACATATGTTGTTGTACAAACAGCTCCTTCGATAAGAGTGGCATTGGGAGAAGAATTTGGCATGGAAATAGGAACTAATGTTACTGGGAAAATGGTATCTGCACTTAAGGCACTTGGATTTGACAAAGTGTTTGACACAAATACAGGAGTAGATTTTACAATAATGGAGGAAGCGACTGAATTTGTAAAAAGATTTAAAGAAAATGACAATTTACCAATGACAACCTCTTGTTGTCCAGGTTGGGTTAGATTTGCCGAAATGGAATATCCTGAGAATTTACCACATTTATCAAGTTGCAAATCACCACATCAAATGTTTGGAGCCATTATAAAATCGTATTATGCAGAAAAGAACAATATAGATCCTAAGAATATTTATGTTGTTTCTGTAATGCCATGTATAGCAAAGAAATATGAGCGTCAAAGAGAAGAAATGAAAGTAAATGGTCTATGGGATGTGGATGCAGTAATTACTACCCGTGAACTTGCAAGAATGATTAAACAAGCAAATATTGAATTCGATAAATTAGAAGACGAAACATTTGATAACCCAATGGGAGAAGCAACCGGTGCTGGTGCTATTTTTGGAGTAACAGGCGGCGTTATGGAAGCGGCACTTCGTACTGCATATGAACTTATAACAGGCGAAGAATTGAAAAAATTAGAATTCGAAGGTGTAAGAGGAGAAAAAGGAATAAAAAAAGCTACTGTAAAAATAGGAGACAAAGAAATAAAAGTAGCAGTTGCACATGGATTAGGAAATGCTAGAAAAGTCATGGAAGATATTAAAAATGGCACTGCGGACTACAGCTTTGTTGAAGTTATGGCATGCCCAGGAGGATGTATCATGGGAGGAGGACAGCCAATTAAAAACTCTAAAACTAGAATGACAGTTGATGTAGCAGCAAAGCGTGCATCAGCAATGTACTCAATAGATGAAAGAAGTACAATTAGAAAATCTCATGAAAACCCTATTCTAAAAGAAATATATAAAGACTATATAGGCAAGCCTGGCGAACATAGAGCACATGAATTATTACATACTCACTACACACCAATGGAAGAGTATAGAATTTAACCTTGGCCAAAAGGGACACTCATGGCCAAAAGGGACACTCATAAATGTCCAAGAACTTGGCCAAAGGGGACACACCTGTTTTTAAAAATTTATATAAAGAGATAGTCTGATTTGACATATGAAGTAATACAATGAAGAGCCAACTAAGATATTTGATGATAAAATTAAGCAACTGTCAAGTAAAAAAAGGCGAAAAATAACAAGAATTTTTTTACTTATTTCTACAAAAAATATAAAAAGGGAAAAGTATAATAAGGACAAGGCCTGTCCCCTAGCGACAAAGTTGTCGTTTTAAGGCCTGTCCCCAAACGACAAAGAAAGGATTGCAATAAAATGGAAGAGAAGTTTAAGTCTGGATTTGTTTCAATACTAGGCAGAACTAATGTTGGAAAATCAAGCATCATAAATAGTTTGGTAGGCGAAAAGGTTGCTGCTATAGCAAACAAACCACAGACCACAAGAACAGTAATAAGAGCTATTGTAAATAGACCGAATTCACAAATAATATTTATAGACACACCAGGAATACATAAACCAAAGTCAAAGCTTGGTGATGTAATGGTAGAAAATGCTTTTGAGGTTTCGAAGGATGTTGATGTATTGATATTTGTTGTAGAAGCAACATCTAATGAAATTGGAAAAGGCGATAGACTAATTTTAGATAGAATAAAAGAAGCAAAAAGAAAGACAATTTTAGTAATAAATAAAATTGATTTAGTAGACAAAGCAAAAATAGCAAAGTTGATAGATTTGTATAAAAATGAATATGATTTTGCTAGTATTATACCAGTTTCTACAGTAAAGAATATTAATTTAGATGTGATTTTGGATGAAATAGAAAAGAACCTAAAAGAAGGTCCTGCATATTATGATATAGAGGAGTATACAGACCAAACTACAAGACAGTTAGTGGAAGAAACTATAAGAGAAAAAGCTTTGAAACTTCTAGATGATGAAGTTCCACATGGGATTTTTGTAGAAGTTGAAAAGATGAAAAAAAGAAAAACAATGCAAAACGAACCAATATTTAATATAGAAGCAACAATCTATTGCCTAAGGGAATCTCATAAAGGAATTATTATAGGGAAAAATGGTAGTATGCTTAAACGAATAGGAACTTATGCAAGACAAGATTTAGAAAAAATGCTTGGAATAAAAATAAATTTGAAAATTTGGGTAAAAGTTAGAGAAGATTGGATTAATAAGTAGAAGTTTTTAAAAGGTTTCAAACTCGTATGAAAACAAACTTCATACAACCAACAAACAAGTAAACTGGCACATGACTTTGGAAAAAATTAACAAAAAATGCTTTGAATTTAATGCATAAATTTATAAAATTTGCAAAGGATAAAATAAGAAAAGTGGTTATGAAACAAAAAAGTTACTATCTACGACTAGATGAGAAATCAAACAATATAATTTGAGCTTTAATTTTTAGTTTACTGCTACATAAAAACGCATAAGAAGCCAATTACATAACAATTTATTACATTATAAATAAAAACCACTTATAGCTTATAAAATGGAGATGATTTAAAATGATAAAACAAATGGCGTGGAATACATTTAAGAATACAGGAGATATAAATACCTTTCTAGAATTAGTTGAAGTTGAAAATTTAGAAAAAAACATGTTAGAGGCGGAAAAACAAAATGGGAATATTAAAAGTCAAGGGAATAGTAATAGCGGAAAACAATATGAGCGACTATGATAAAATGGTAACAATATTAACTCCTAATCGGTAAAATTGGTTGTGCTGCCAAAGGGGCAAGAAGACCTAAAAGTCAGCTAATGGCAGCAACACAATTTTTGTGTTTTGGAGATTACTTAATTTATCAAGGCGCAAATTCATATAATATTAATTCATGTGAAGTTAATGAAGTTTTCTATAACATTAGAATGGATTTAGACAAGCTACAATATGCTTCACATATTACAAAAATCATAAATGATGTAACAGACGAAAATCAAAATACATATAAAATTCTGCAACTGTTTTTAAACACTCTATATGTGCTTTCAGAAACAGATAAGAATATGGATTTAACGATTTCAATTTTTAAATTAAAACTAATGTGCTTTCTAGGATTTACCCCTATTATAAATAGATGTTCAGGATGCCAGAAAAATGAGAACATCATTTTAAATCATTTTAGCTTTAAAGATAATGGATTAAAATGTGATGTATGCAGTAGACAAGATAAAGGAGCTATAGAAATATCGGAAGCAACTCAAAATGCAATAAAATATATTGTTATGGCACCACCAAAGAAGCTCTTTTCTTTCAATTTGTCTGAGCAGATGATAAAAGAACTAGAAATTGTTGCAAAGATTTATTTAAATGAAAAATTGGACAAAGAATATAAGCTGGATAAGCTTTTTTGACGAAATAAGTAATATATTGACGAAAATTCAAATAAAATGTATAATATTCCCGAAAGGGGGAATTTGAATGGAAGAAAATAATCAAAACATTCAGGAACAAGCAAAAAAAGAAGATGTGAAGACAGTAGAAAACACACAAGAGGTAGAAAAGTCAAGCACAGATAGTGCTAAGCCAAATGATAAAGACGAGGCGAAACAAAATACAGCAAAAACTATAGAGAAAAAAAGCAAGAAAAAAACATTTATAATCATAGGGGCAATACTTCTAGTTATTGTAATTGTCGCTATTGTATTAATAGTAAATGGTGGTAAAAGTACAGAAAAAGAAGAAGATATCCCAGCAATGTTCCAAAGTGGGTTGGTAGGAGTAAAAGTAGGAGAACAATGGGGATATATTGATTCAAATGGAAATGTTGCAATAAACCCACAATTCGATGAAGCATATACTTTTGCAGAATCTACAAAACTAGCAGCAGTAAGGGTTGACGACAAATGGGGCTACATAAATACAAAAGGAGAATATGTAATAAATCCTCAATTTGATGAAGTTTATTCTTTTGATGACAATGGACTAGCAAGAGTAATTATAGATGACAAATATGGAATTATAGACAAAGACGGCAATTATGTTGTAAACACAATATATGATAGTATAGGTGTATTCAACAATGGAAAAGCTAACTTTGGAACTGAAGGACAGTATGGATATATAAACACAAAAGGTGAGATAATAGTAAACCCACAGTTTGATTTAGCAATGCCTTTTTCAGAAAAGAATGATTTAGCATCAGTAAGAGTAGATGATAAATGGGGAATAATTAATGGAAAAGGAGAATATGTAGTAAATCCTCAATTTGAAACAATTGGAAGCTTGGATAATCCAAATTTAATACTTGTCGAAACTGGAGATATGTATGGCTATATAAATAAAGAAGGAAAATATGTAATAAATCCACAATTTAATGAGGCAGACGATTTTGACGAGAATGGATATGCTTTAGTTGAATCAAATGATAGGCTACGGAGTTATAAATACAAAAGGAGAATATGTAATAAACCCTCAATTTAATGATATAGGAACATATAATCCAAAAGGTTTAACAGCTGTAAACTCGAATGAACAATATGGCTTTGTTGACAAAAATGGAAAATATGTTATCAATTTGCAATACAGTGGGGCTGGCGACTTTTCAGAAAACGGATTAGCAATAGTAGGCTCTAACGATAAAGTAGGATATATAAATACAAAGGGAGAATATGTAATAAATCCTCAATTTGACGATGCAACTGAATTTGATTTAAATGATTTGGCTAGAGTTAAATTAGGTGACAAAGTAGGATTAATTGACACAAAAGGCCAATATGTAGTAAATCCACAATATGATATGGTAAGTGAAACTACTAAAGAAGGCTACTATGAGGTTATGCAAAACAAGAAGTTTGGTGTAATTAATAAAAAAGGAGAAGTGATTATACCATTAAATTATGACGGAATTGTTGTTGATGACAGTGTAGTAGATAATTCTGATTATTGCAAAGAAGAGGGATGTAATAATACTGTAAGCTACGGAAGTGAGTACTGCTATGAGCATAGATATGACTCAACAAGTTCAAATCCATATTGCAAATTCTATGGATGCTTAAATAGAGTAAAGTACAGTTGGAACGATTATTGTGAGGAACATAGTTATTTAGAATATTAAATAAAAAAAGTGCACTAAACTTAAAAAATAATACTAAGTTATAGTGTACTTTTTTATATGGATTAGCATAGAAGAATCTTATCAAACCTTACTCTCCCAGTAAAAAGAAAATTTGACAGGAAAAAGAAAATATGATATACTAAATCAGCTAAAATAATGTTTTCAAAGGAGAAATTTATATGCAAGATGTTATAAAGTTTGGAATAGGTTTTGTAACAGGAAGACCAAATGTATGTAAAGTAATAAATAGTACTTACGAAAGATTGATTAATCAATTTAAAGATTATGATAAAAAAGTAGAAATAACAATATTTATATTATTTGATTTAGGATATCAATTCACAACAAGAATAGATTTCTATGGAATAATCCCAAATGTATATAAAGATATTAGAGTAAGATACATCACACCAGAAGACATTGAAGAAGAAAAAAAGAAACTTATTGGTAGAGAAATACTTACTAAACAGGAAACGGAGTTGTTTTTTGGACATGGACATGCCAAAGGTAGAAACACTCTTATGTATTATGCTAAAAAACACAAAATGGATTATCTTTTGTTTTGGGATGATGATGAATATCCAGTAGCATGTATAAAAAACAGAGAAACAAACGAACTAACATGGAAAGAACAAGATAATATGGCAATGCATTTGAAATATATTCAAGATTCAGATGTTACTATTGGCTATCATTGTGGATATATTTCTCCAATTCCATATGTGGAATTAAATGAAGACATAGATGAGAATTTATTTAAACAATATATAGAAGCAATAAGTAATGAAATTGTTTCGTGGGATTCAATAAAAGAGAAGTTTGTTAAAGATAATGGAATTACATATGCTGACCCTAAAATTGCAAATGGAGAAGGTGCATATGTTCAAAAAGATGAAGGAAAAGGCAACTGGGTTGCAGGCTCAACACTATGTTTAAACTTAAACCATATTGATAAAATACCAGCTTTTTATAATCCGGAAGGAGCAAGAGGAGAAGATACATTTTTCTCAATCAACTTAAAGGATTCAAAAATAATAAAAGTACCGGTTTATCATTTTCATGACGGATTCTTAAAATATACTAGTGTAGTAAGGCAGAAGTATCCAAAGACATTAAGAAAAATAAAAGCAACAGATGAAGAGGTTGAACAAAGATTTTTAAAAGCATCTAGAGGCTGGATGAAATATAAACCATTGCTACTATATGTAACAGATAATGAGCATTATAGAGAGAAAATAACAGAAGTACATACTAAGCTGGAAAACAGCATTCCAGAGATAAACAAGCTTTTTGAAAGCAATGTTTTTGATTCATTACTAAGCGATTTAGATAAATATGACAAAAATGTAAAAAAACATTATAATGAGTTTATAAAAACAAATGATATTTGGAATAGGCTGAAAAATTTGTATAGTAAATAGAATGCAAGTATTTAAAGATTAATTCACTAAAGAAAACATTTAAGTGAAATAAAAAAGATTGGAGTTGAAGAGTAGTGCAATATACATGTTTTTAATTACACAATTATTAACATCCTATATTGCCAATTATGTAAAAGATAGGATTGGTAAAAATGATAAAAATAAAAGAGTTTGATAACAGATATAATAACGAAGTTAATGACTTTATTATATCAATATTTGTTGATGAGTATGATTTTGTGAAATATAGAGATGTATTATCATCTGTAGATAATGTTAATTATGAGAAAAGCGGAGGCCGTATGTGGCTAGCAATAAATGACTATGATGAAGTCATTGGCACAATTGCATTAATGAAGAAAGACGAAAATAATGCGGAATTAAAGAGCTTTTATGTTAGTAAAGAATACAGAGGTAATGGCATTTCAAAAGAATTGTTTAAAAAGGTAATGGACTATTCTAAAGAATTAGGCCTTAAAAGAATATTCCTAGGGACATATGAAAGAATGGAGACTGCTATACACTTCTATAAAAGAAGAGGATTTAGCGAGATAGAGTTTGAACATGAAGATGAAGATGCACGATTTTTTGAAAAATATATTTAAAGGAGACTGATATGGAAGAATTAATTACAGTAATTATTCCTGTCTATAACAAAGAAAAATACATAAAAAAAACAATGGATAGCATCATGAATCAAACATATAAAAATCTTGAAATCATCATAATTAATGACGGCTCTACTGATAATTCAAGAAATGTTTGTGAAGAATTTGCTAGAAAAGATAAAAGAATAATACTTATTAATACAGAAAATCATGGGGCTGGGCATGCTAGAAATCTCGGCATAAAAAGAGCTAAAGGTAAATATATTTCTTTCATTGATGCAGATGATTATATAGATAAGGATTATTACAAAATATTATATAACATGATTGTTCAAAATGATGCTGATATGGCAGAATGTAGGTATTTAAGAGTAGCAGAAAATGAAGATAAAACAGTAGCACAAAGAAGCGGAACATGTAGAGTGATTTCAAATATCGAAGAGTTAAAAATTTTGTACGGAAAAGATATAGAAAAATATACTAATGCTGTTATAATGTGCAACAAGCTATTTAAAAGCGAATTACTTGATGATACCTATTATCCAGAAAATAGAAAAATAGATGATGAATTCATAACATATAAATTAATATACAAAAGCAAGAAAATAGCTGTTACTGACGACATACTATATTATTATGTTCAAGGCAATGACAGTGTTATGAGAAATGATTTTAAAGAAAAGAGAGTAATAGACACTATTGATGTTTATGACGAGGTTTACGAGTTTGTAAAGAAAAATCAAATTGAAGAGCTATATGATTTAGTTTTAATTAGATATATTTTCTATTGCTTAGAATTAATACAAAAAACAAAGAAATCTAATGACATTGAAGACAAACAAAGAGTTTTAAATTTCATATATAAAAAGTTTGAAGAAAAGAAGAATATTATAGAAGAAAAATATAATGAAAATGATTGGGTAGTAGCAGAATTAAGAAAATTTGAAAAAGAGATAAATACAGAAATAAAAGAAGGTTAAATTATGTACATAATAGTAGGGTTAGGAAATCCAGAGCCAGAATACTCAAATACCAGACACAATATGGGATTTGATGCAATAAATGAGCTGGCCAAAAAGAATATAATTGAATTAAATAGAACAAAATTTAATGCTATTTATGGCCAAGGCATTATTCAAAATGAAAAAGTGATTTTAGTAAAACCACAAACATTTATGAATAATAGCGGTGAATCTGTAGTACAATTTGTTAATTTCTATAAAGTTCCATTAGAGAATGTTTTAGTGATTTATGATGACATGGATACAAATGTAGGAACGATAAGAATTAGAGCAAAAGGTGGATCAGGTTCGCATAATGGAATGAAATCCATAGTACATTATTTAGCATCAGAAGACTTCCCACGAATAAGAGTGGGAATAGGCAAGCCAGCAAATGAATTTGATAGAATAAATTTTGTAATAGGAAAGCTACAAAAAAGCGAATATGATGAGCTAGCGAAAGGAATTCAAACAGCAGTGGATGCTGCACAAAGCTGGATAGAAATAGGAATCGACAATGCAATGAACAAATTTAATACAAAAGGATAAACAAGAAGGGATAGTATGCAAGAATTATTAATTAATGTAAATAATAAAGTAAAAACTATATTATTAGTAGAAAACGGAAAGTTAATAGAAAAATATGAAGATGAACCAACTCATGAGAGACTCGAAGGAGACATATTTCTAGGGGTTGTAGAAAATGTATTACCAGGAATGCAAGCTGCATTTGTAGATATTGGAAAAGAAAAAAATACATTTATACATATACGAGATGTAATTCCTAAAATTAGTGAAGAAACTGGTAATAAAAATGAAGACTTTAGCAATTACAATATTAAAGATTATTTAAAAACAGGAATGCCAATATTAGTTCAGGTAAAAAAGGATAGTACTAATAAAAAAGGAGCCAGAATCTCTGCACATTTAAGCATTCCTGGTAGATTTGTTGTATTAATGCCTGATGAAAAATTTGTAACTATCTCACAAAAAATAGATGATGAAAAAGAGAGAAATAGATTAAAGAACATTGCAAAAGATGTAATTCCAAAAGGATTTGGAGCTATTATTAGAACATCTGCTGAAAAAAAGAACAAAGAAGAAATTCAAAAAGATATTGAAATAACTGTAAAAAAATACAAAAACATAGAGAAGTTGTTTAATCAAGCTAAAAATGCAAGCAAAATACAACCAAAATGCTTATTTGAAAGCGAAGATATTGTAGAAAGACTACTAACAGATTTAATGGATAAGGACTTGTACAAAGTATATACAAATGATAAGAGTGTATTTGAGAAGGCCCAAGCAAAACTTAAAGAGACCTCAAAAGATATAAAAATAGAACTTACTGAAAATATTTTAGATATGTACAACATAAAAAAAGAGCTTGAGGAATTAGAAAATAGAAGAATATGGCTAAAATGCGGAGGATTTATTACAATAGATAAAACAGAAGCATTAACAGCTATTGATGTAAATTCTGGGAAGTATACTGGAAACAAAGACCTAGAGCAAACCATATTTACTGTAAATAAAGAAGCAACTATAGAGATTGCAAAACAGCTTAGATTAAGAGACATTGGTGGAATTATAATTATAGATTACATTGATATGCAAAATAAAGCAAATGAAGAAAAAATTATTGAGCTATTTAAAGAATGTTTAAAGAAAGACAGGTCAAAAACACAAATTGTAGGATTCTCAAAACTTAATTTGCTAGAGATGACTAGAAAACATATGTGTAGCAATGATTAGAGAGAGGGAGAATAGTTACAAGTCACGGCTTTGCCAATTAGTATCAGCTGTAAATTGTAACGACTAAATTCAGTACGAAGAAATATAAATTGTAAAAGTGTTGCAAAAGATAAATAGTTAGTGTAAAATCTAAAAGTAAAGTAAAACAGAAAACTAAAGCGAACGAAGGAGAACAATATTATGGTAACAAAAGAAACGAAAAACTTTAAAACCGTTGCAGTTCTAAGAGAGAGAGAGAGAGAGAGAGCCTAAGTTTAAACCAATTTGGGTTTAGTAAGTACGCTCGAAACACACAATTTAGTAAAGTAATAAATAATAAAGAAATCGATAAAAAGGATAGACTAGCTTGTAATAGATGTGAGGAAAGAATCAATCTATTGCATGATAGCCTGTCCTTTTTGTAGTTGAAACAATAAAATAAAGAGAAATGAAAAGAACAAAGATTATAAGAAAATAAAAAACAAACTGAAATACAAAATTCGACAACAAATCAAAAATTAAAGAACAAAGTAAAGAAAAGGAGGAAGTTTTAATGCTGAGAAATAAAAGAAACAGGGGAAAATCAGTAAGGAGTGAAAAGAACATGAAAAGAAAAATAACAAATCTAAGAAAAGAAAATGGTATAACATTAATCGCGTTAGTAATCACAATTTTAGTCCTAATCATTTTAGCGGTAGTAGCAATAAACATGGCTTTTGGGGATAATGGCCTTATAAACAGAGCTGAGGAAGCAGGAGATTATTACGCAAATGATACAGCATATACAGATGAGTCTATTTCAAATGTGGATAGTTATATAAGTGGAGTATTAGGAAAATATGATGCGACAGAGCAAGAGCCAACACCAATAGCAAGTTTAATAGAGAAGGCAGAATCAGAAGAGAAAGAAGAATACACATTAAAAGTAGTTGATGATAGTGCAGACGGAGAAGAAGAAATATTCTACATTCCAGGAGGATTTTACTTAGGGGGATTAGATGCAAATAAGCAACTTGTAGTAACAACAGAAGTAGATGAAGGAATAGTAATCACAGACGGAACAAATGAATTTGTTTGGGTGCCTGTAGATAGCACATCTATTGCCGAAATGTATCAAACAGAGGATACAGATACTGTGACTTTGCCAGTTACATTAAGTAAAAGTAGCTTAAATGAAGAAACAACAACAACAAATGTGTATAGTAAGCTAAGAATAAGAACTGGAGGTTATTATACAGCTGGAGCTCCAGGAACAACAAATGTAAGAGAGCCAGACATATTAACAGATGCAACATATGGAGATGCAGTGCAAAATAATGACACAAGAGGAATAAACCTAATAAGAAGTACATTTGGATATAAAGATAGTACAGATGCAGGAGTCTTAAAACATTTTGCACAAGATATGATAAATGAATACAATGCAACATATGAAAGTATAAAAAAATATGGAGGGTTTTATATAGGCAGATATGAATTGACAGAAACAGACGGAAAACCAACAGTACAAAGAAAACAGCCGGTATTAACGGCAGCAAACGAAAACTATACAACATGGTATGGATTAAAGAAAGCATGTAGTGAAGTAGTAGCAAATAATCAATATGCGCAAAGTGAAATGATATATGGAAATCAATGGGATGAAGTAATGGACTGGTTAAAGCAAACAGCATTTGCAGAAACAACAGGTTCAAATCCAGTAGATGTAGATTCAAGTAGTTGGGGAAATTATAGTAATTATTCAGGAGAAGAAGTAGAAGGAGCAGAAAGTGGAAGTCCACGAAATGCAGGAAGTAATGATGCGTGGTCAGCAAATAATATATACGACCTAGCTGGAAATTATTTTGATTGGACCCAAGAAGCGTACGACACCTACCGTCGAGTTGTTCGTCGGTGGCAATTGCGACACTTCTGGTTCTGGCAGTCCAGCTGCCGTTCGTGGCATCTACAATCCGTGTAGTTCCATCGGCTACAGCTCTGCGCGTGTGGCATTATATATAAAGTAGGTCTGAACGCTGATAGAGGTGTAGATGTAGTAAGAAAAACAGTAAAATTAAAATGAATTGAAAAATCAAAACAATGTAGGAAATTGACAAAGAAAAATGTCGGTTTTCCTACATGTTTTTTGTCACTCACGAAAAAAGTATTTTTACACATCAGATTCTCATGGAATTGGAGAGTTTAGTGTATAAATTTATAAAATTGTAACACATAATAATAAAACTTAAATAAAAAGTATAATTTAAGGCAAAATGCATATATTCATTACGAAAAAGTTACGCAAACGGAAAAAATCCGTAATTAAAAATTGACTAAAACCTCAAATAAGTGGTATAATCATTACGAGAAAGTTCCGTAAGCGGAAAAAATTCGTAATGGAGGATTTGGATTATGGAAATAAAAAGAGACTATTATTTGAAAGAACTTATAGACAGAATAGATAATGGACTTATAAAAATAATAACAGGAATTAGAAGATGTGGTAAATCTTATTTATTAAATATAATATTTAAAAATTATCTTATAGAGCAAGGAACAGATAAAGAACATATAATACAATTAAGCCTAGATGAGAATAAAAACAAAAAATATTTAGATCCAGATGTATTAGATGAATACATAAGAAGTTTGATTAAAGATGAAAACAAATATTATATATTATTAGACGAAATACAAGAAGTTAAAGATTTCGAATCAGTACTAATTGGTTTTATGCACATAAATAATGTAGAAATATATGTAACCGGAAGTAACTCGAAATTTTTATCATCAGACATTGTAACAGAATTTAGAGGAAGAGGGGATGAAATAAGAGTATATCCTCTATCTTTTGCAG
>CALXZF010000041.1 GCA_944393165.1 uncultured Clostridia bacterium | reverse complement strand
ACAAAATCGTCTCCTCCAATGTGACCTACAAAAGTATTTCCGCTAATAGATAATTTGTCTATGTTATTGGATATTGTTCTTGCTGTGAATTTTATAATTTCATCTCCGTTTAAAAAACCATATACATCATTGTATGCTTTGAAGTTGTCTAAATCCAAATATAGCATTACGAAATTTTCTTTATTTAATAACCTTTTTTTCATTTCCGCTTGTATTTGTACATTTCCTGGCAAGCCTGTAAGAGGGCTTACTCTTCTATTTGTATCCAAAAGTCTAATTACATTTTTAATAGTGTGGTACAAATATTCATTATCTATAGGAGATTTAATATAATGCTCAACACATTCTTTTAATACTTCTATTCTATGTTCTTTTTCTTTATTTGAAGAAATTACAATTATTGGGGTAATACTATTATCTTCATTTAATCTTATTCTTTTGCATACTTCAATTATGTTTTCTTCAATCCCGTCTTCATTTATTATAATCAATGAAGGTATATTTTTTAGTGCCACATCTATGTTATTAGTACTTACTTTTTTCAATTTAAATTCTCTATCCTTTTTCAGCAAACCTGAAATTGTATTTTTTAATTCATTTCCGTCATCAATTATATAAATTTCCTGTGCCATGTTTCCCCTCCAATTATTTTTCTTTGTGTTTCTTTATACTTTCTTTTAATTTTTCAAGTGAAATTTTTTGTGTCATAAATTTCGCTACATTCTCAGAATGCATTTCTGGGAACGATTTTTTCAATCTAATTATTCTTTTATACAATTTTATTTTTAATATGTCCTGTTTCACTTTTAAATCTGCAACTAATTTTTGTAGATTTTCTTTATATGATTTTTCTATTATATCATTATTTTTTAGTTCTGCCAATTTTTCTTTGATTGTTTCTCCAATTTCAAATACTTGCCTGATTCTCTTGTCTATTATTGTTATTCTAAAGATTGTAATAGTTGCATCAACCAAAATAGCTATAATTAAGATTGTATGAATATATATTAAAATATCATTTGGAATTAAATCAGTTAAATTTTCAATTGCTGGTTGGATAATAAATACTAGTAAAACTCCTAAAATCCCCCAGTAGATAGAGTTTTTTAAACACACTCTACCTTGAAAATTGAATTTCAAATTTGAGTAATCCCAGTATTTTGTTTTAAATAGTTTTTCTATAATTACTGCTACAATATACTCCCATACCGAAAAAATTACAAATGCCATTATAAATGTAACTATTATATTATTTGAAAGATAACTTGCTCCAATCATCATTATAGCCCCAAGCCCATACATAGGACAAAAAGGGCCATATAAGAAACCACTGTTGGTTGGTTTCTTATTGATTATTGTTTTATATACTGATTCTAAACACCAGCCTAAAAAAGAATATATTATAAAATAAAATATTATTTTACCCTGCATAATTAAACTCCGTTGTTCCTTCTGCTGTTAATCCATTTACATTTGTAAGCTTAATGCTTAATGTGTTTGTTCCTTGTTGCAAATTCAATGCAAATGTTGCTTCAGTTCTATTTACATCATTCATTGTGTATACAGCACCATTTAAGTTTACTTCTATTGATTGAATTCCGTCCACATCTGATGCTTTAATTATAATCTTCCCTAATTCTTCATCAATAGATATATCATCAATTGTTGGTCTTTCTGATGAAACAATTATAGATTGGTCAAATTTCTCTGTATTACCTGAGCTATCTACTGCTGTAATATGTAATGTATGCTCTCCTCTTGGTATATCTGTAATTACATATTCTATTCTAGTATCTTCTTCATTATTTTTATCTATTCTTATTTCCTCGCCATCATCAATTTGATATATCACATAATCTATTTGAGTCTCGTCAATAGCAGATAATCTTACACTTGAACCTTGTCCTTGTGTTACATCAACTGTTGGTTTTATAATGTCTACTCCGTCTAAATATATTTCTTTTGTATATCTAACTGCTCTACCTGTTTCATCTTCTAGCACTATTGTTAAAGTATCTGTTTCATTTGGTAAAATTATTTCTTCTTCAAAATTTGCTACTCCTTCAGATATAGAAGTTTGCTCAGAATTTTCCCAATTATACTTGAACTTATCCACAACATATACACTTTGTACATTTACAATCAGCGTATCATTTACTCTACTTATATTTATTTGAGGTAAGTTATCTGTATTATTTCCCTTTGAATCTACATATATTGCATATGAACTATGCCCTATAATTACCAATGCAAAAATTATAAGTACAAATGCAAAAAATTTCACTATGCTTCTTATTTCCGCTGGTCTTGATCCACCTCTGTTTTTGCTCTTTCCTTTTTTCTTTTTATTATCTACCATTAAAATTTGATTCATTATTTTCCTCCGTTTACAAAAAAATTATATCACATGGTTTTTTCATTGTAAACATTTATTAAAATTTATTTTTGGGACAAGGGGACGGAGCAATTGTCCCACTTTTGGGACATGGGGACAGACCGTTATGATTCACAGCCCCCAAAAAAGAGACGGTAGGTCTGTCCCTCCGTCTCATTTTTGGGACAATTGCTCCGTCCCCTTGTCCCACACTATCTTACTACGAATTTTCTAATTAGGATTATTCCTCCTGCTAATATTGCTAATACTGCTGTAATTACTCCTATATAGTGTTCTCCTATACCAGTTACTATTGATAATACTACTTCTGCATCATCTATGTCGTCTTCTCCTTTTTCAAAGTTGTCTGGTGTTGAGTCTATATCATCATCACTATCTTCTGATATCTCTGCCCAGTTTGTTTTTACCCCTA
>CALXZF010000040.1 GCA_944393165.1 uncultured Clostridia bacterium | reverse complement strand
TCATCATTAAAAGTAATTTCCGCATCTTCTGGACAAATTTGTATAAATGTTTTTCCGTCGTTTACATTTATTTCATTTCCTTCTAAATCTCTATATACTGTTTGGCCAGCTCTAGATGTTTTTGTACAAGTGATATCTATAACTTTTCCATTTGTTATATAATATCCGTCCACTTCTTTAATATTATCAATCGTTTGTCTTCCTTTATTAGTTCCGTCATTTAATGTCCAATTCTCAACTTTTTCTATAATAATGTTTTTAGTTGTTACTGTTTTTCCAGAATCCCAGTCAACTTGTTTTTCTCCTCTTGAATAACGAACATATTCTTGAAGATCCTCGTCATACTCATATGTTACAGTATTAGCATATGAATATGGTATTGTTACAGTATCTGCTGTTTTTCCTTCTTCAAGATTCACTTCTGCCACAACATAATTTAAGACTGGGTCTTGATTTGTATCTACTCTGTATCCTTTTCTGTCTGCTATTTTTCTAATATTTTCCGTACTAGTTACTGCATTATGAGGAGCATATTTGTCTTGAACTCTCCAAAATGAATCAGTACTTTCATATATTCCATTTATATTATTTACTCCAAGTGATGTGATATCTGATTGTGCTTGTGGGCTCCAGCCATAGTGAACATATATTGCATCATTTTCTAGTGCATAATCTAAGAAATAATGTCTTGCACTTCTTACAGGTCCTATTTTATCCAAATCTTTGTCTTGAAGTATTAGCATAAGTCTTGTCTCTCCGCCCTCGACAATAATTTCATAAACTATATCTGCCTCTAAAAGTCCTGCTTGTGGCATTGCATCTATATGATTATCTATCATAACCGCTATTGGTCTTTCAGTTCCTGACAATGTCTTTGGCTCTAGAACTGTTGGCTCTTTCTCCTCTTCTACTTCTGTAGCATTGGTATTGGCTAGTTGTGTGTCTCCATTTTCTTTAACTATTTTAAGAGCAAATAGAACTCCTGCAACCAATATTAAAATTATTAAAATGATAATAAACGCTTTTGTTCCACCTGACATTCTGCTCTTATCTCTTGTTCTTCCCACTTACTTCACATCCCTTTCTTTGAAAATTTCTTTTAGAACACCTACTTCAAACCACATTCCATATTCTCATACTTTTATAAAATATTACTATAAAATCTAATCCAGGCAAATTTTAAATTTGCATTTGTGTTATTCCTAATGCAATTCCATATATCAAAAGTACTAGTATTATTCCAACACATGCACTGAAAACCACTTCAGACACTTTATGTTGTTTTGATTCTATTCTGCTTGCAGAAACTAAAATAGCTAACACTAGAGATAAAGTAAGAATTACTATTCCTACGCTGTTTTCAAATCTATCTCTAACTAAAAGCCAGATAATAGTATTTGCTGCAAATGCTAGTGTTGCGAATCCGCTTGGTGTAAATTTATGATTTAATCCTTTATGCTTGTTTGTTCTAGCTGTTGCAATAAGTGCAACTATTGCAACTACAACTATTACTAATGTAGCAAATGCTAAATGAACAGGTGAGTTGATTACATTTTCAATAAAGTTAAGTCCAATATCGCTGATTTTATCGAAGAATAAGAAATATGCTACGATAATAGCATTTATAGCAGTTATTACAACTCCTCCTGCAGCTACATCTTTTGCGATTTTAGCTTTTGGATGATACACATCAACATATAAATCCACGACTGTTTCTATAGCTGTATTACACATTTCTGCAAATAGTATTAAAATTATTGTGAATAAGAAACATAAAAACTCTGCTCTGTTTAAATCGAAGAACAAACTTACTATTACTACTAAAACTGCTATTACTAATTGTATTTTTACATTTCTTTGTGTTGTAGTAGCATAAATTATTCCATTTATTGCATTTTTCCATGCATCTAAGAAATTGCCATTTGATGTTTTTTCTTTGTTATTTTTTTCATTTTCTTCTATCTCTTCTAGCTCGTCTTTGCTTTCTTCTGCAGTAGATTCTCTTTTTATTCCTAATTTATTTAGAACTGTTTCTTCTTTTTTCCTCATTACTTTTTTATCTTCTTCTTTGATGTGGTCATAACCCATTAGATGATAGAATCCATGTACAACCATATATGCAAGTTCTCGCTCAAAACTATGTCCATATTCCTCTGCTTGCTCATATACTTTTGGAATAGAAATTACTATATCTCCCAAAATATCGCCTTGCATATTTATATCACTATGTTTCGAATTTTCTTTAATAAATTCATCTAATTCTTCTTTCTCAAACATAGGAAAAGAAAGTACATCAGTAGGTCTATCTATATTTCTGTACTGCCTATTTATCTTCTCTATTTCCTCTGGATTAGTTAAAGTTATACTTATATATAGATTTGTTTGTTCCATTCTTTCTGTTTTAAAACATTCGTCTACTACCTGCTTAATTGTACTTTCATATTTTTCGTTTTCTTCTAAGTTTTTGTATATAATTTCGTAATTTCTTTTCATGATTAATTCCTTTTTTATATAGTTTAAATTTGCCACTTTCTATTTGGTAAGGTTAGGTTATATTTTTTGAAGTCTTAACTTAAAGAGCAGAAACCAAAAATAATAATCTAACCTACTAATATTTAAACAGCTGCTTTTTTCACTTTAGCCTGTTTGTGCCCTACTTTTGTATATTCTCCTTCTGAGGTAAATGAATTATATAAGTTTCTCATAGCACCTAATTCTACTAATCTATTTTTATAGAATTTTATTATTTTGAAATATTTGTTCTCATTTGAATATACTTTTGACAAATCAGTTTTAATAAATAAAATCTCTTTTTGTTTAATATATTCGTCATAATCTTTATCTTTCATTTTCTCTATTTCTTTATATTTATCATAGAATTTCTTATATTCTTCTCTTTGAGCTGGCTTTTCCCAGTAGATTTTTGTACTTAATAATCTAGCATTATATTCTTCCATGATGTTTATTAATAAAGAATATGCTTTTTGTTGTTTTCTTAATACTTTTGTATCTACTATTAAGCTTCTTGCATCCTTTAATAATTTTATATAACATTGTTCTGCAACAACAAGTGGAAGGCTGTGAGTAAATAATTTTCTACTTAATCCTAATAGAATCATATTCTTTTCTATTACATCATTTTGATCTAGCTTTCCTACAGAAAATCTATCAAAATTATCAAATTCATCTAATATTTCTTTATATGTATCTTGGTTATCTATTTCAAATTTAATAGGTAAAACATTTGAAATATAGTCTTCCAAAGTTTTAAATATTTTGTTATAAATTTCTTGTTTTTCTCCGTCTGTTAAGTTTTCAGCAAGTTTTATTGAAAAATGTTTTAACAATCCTTTGTATAAACTCTCGGTTTCACTACAATAAAACTTTTTATATCTTGCTATAGTTTTTTCTTTTTCTTCTAATACATTTTGATAATCTAACCCTAGTAGATATATTTGCTTTCTATATTTATATTCTGTATAATTTCCTTCTTTTAAATAGGTTATCATATAATACTGTGATAGTGCTTCTTTTTCAAATTCATCTGCAGTATCATTTTTAACTTTCTTATATATTGAATCCATTATATATTTATCTATAGCTTCTAGGTAGATAGCATACATATCATCCATTTTTTTGGTTAATGCTTCTTTTTTGTCACTTTCTTTTGCAGAATGTAAGTTCTCATATGCTTTAAGAATGTTATTTCTTTTAATTGAGATAATCATTCCATTTATTCCTATTTTTGTTGGTATTAGTAATTTACTTATTGTGCTTGAAATTTTAGAAAAAAATGTTTTTTCTGAATCATAAATTCTTAAACTTCTTTCTTCCATGTTATCATTCCTTTCTCTTCATTAGTGTATTATCTTCTTGTTTAAAAAACTATTTTTTCTTCTATCCCAATATTTTCTTCAACTTCATAAGTAACTTCTACTTCTATGTAATCAGCCTCTGCTTTAACATTTACTTGTTTATCTAATATTTTTTTATTTTCTATTTCATCTTTTAAAGTCTCGGCTGCTTTATCGATTCCCATTTGTTTTGCTTCTTCCATACTATGTACAACAACTATTTCTTCATATTCATTATAAGTATATTTTACAAGTTCTAATGGTAAATAAAAGTTGGAAAATAGTTTTAATTTTTTATTCTCCTCTATTGTATCATATTTTTCAAATTTTGGAAGAGTTTTAAGCAAATTTATTTGAAAATTATTTATCTTTACGGAATATTTACTTTCGGTATTTCCAGTTTCGATTTTTTTCGTTTCTTTCAATGCTATTCTTTCGGTTGTCGTATACCAAACTTTTGCCTGAACTTGGCCCTGTGAGTGGACATACTGCTTTCCTGTATATTTTCCTTCCAACCACCCAGCAATTATAATGTCTCCTTTTTTTACAACATCTCCCTCTTTTACTAGGGGTGTGCCGTTTTGAGCGCTTACTTTTGTAATAATTGCATCTTTATCTGCTACAATATTACAATACTCATCTTCATTTATAATGTCTGGTTTTTCATCTGCTTCTACAATTTCTATAATTGCATTGGTACCTTTTATTTCTATTCCTACCCAAGCTATATCGTCCCTTTCCAGTCTGATTTTATTAATGAGCTCTTTAGTATCAATCTTATTTTTCTCTTTTCCTATTGTTAATCCCTCATTTGATACTAGCTCTATAATCTCTTCCTTAGGTATATTTACATTTCCTATAACTTCTATATTCCATATAAATTTAGATAAAATAATTATGGTTAATATAATTAATAAAAGTAATATTAAAAAGACTTTTCTTTTTCTGTATTTTTTTATTGTAAATGGGAGCCCTTTCTTATTCTCTATTTTTACTTTGCATTTAGTTTTTCTGCATACATCTTTTAACTCTTTAAAATCTTTTGCTTCTATATTTGCATGTAATCTAATAGAGTTCTCTTTCTTTATGTTCCATAAAAGAATCTGTTTATTGTTACAAATATTTATAAATCTTTCTATATAATATCCTTCTATTACAATTCCAACATATCCAGACATGTATTGTGTAATCTTACCAGAATCCAAACTTAATCCTCCTCCGTTGCTTCAAAATCAATGCTGTCTATCTTTCCTGTAACTAATAAATCATCAGTTGTCATCTCTTCTAAATTTAATCCAAACCCATTTATATTAACAATTCCTATATATGTATTTACTCTTACAAAATAATCCTGATACTCTAAAATCCCCCTATAGTTTTCTATGAGTAACCTTTCAAATCCCAGCACTGTAATCTTTGGGTTATTTGTACTTAACTCAACTGGTATTTCTAAAATTTCTTCAAGTTTTCTTAAGCTTTTTTTCACTATACTCTTCCTCCTTTTCTGGGACATGGGGACGGAGCAATTGTCCCAGTTTTGGGATATGGGGACACACTTATTTTATGCTTATATGCAATAATTACTTAGGTCTGTCCCTTTGTCCCAATTTTGGGACAATTGCTCCGTCCCCATGTCCCAGGTTTTATCTTTCAAATTCATCTAATGATTTAAATTCGTATCCCATATTTTTTATTTCTTTAATGCAGTAATCTAATATATTGCTATTATCTTTTGATGTGCTATGAAGAAGCATTACTTCTCCATTATGAACATTATCCAGTATTTTTTGTTTGCCATACTCTTCTCTTCCTTGTTTATTCTCATCCCAATCATCATATGCAAATGACCACATAACAGTTGTGTATCCTAAAGTATTTGTATATGCCACTGAACTTTCGCTATATTCTCCCTTTGGTGGACGAATATATTTCATCTCATATCCAAATTTATCGTACAAAGCTGTGTGAAGTTCCATTACATCAGCTTTTATTTCTTCATTACTTGATTCAGGCATACATATATGGTCTGCAGTATGATTTCCTATTATATGTCCGTCATCTATCATTCTTTTAACCATATCAGGTGCAGAATTCAAATAATGTCCTGTAATGAAAAAAGTAGCTTTCACATCATTTTGTTTGAGTACTTCTAATATTTTTTCTGTATATCCGGCTTCATATCCACAGTCAAAGGTTAAATACACATATGGTTTTTCACTATTTCCCATACTAATGCCTTCATATTTATCTATTATCCTTTTATTTTCAGCTCCCAATTCTGGCTGGTCGTGATTATCTCCTCTTTTTATTCCCCATTCAATTTTCTTAGTGCTTAGTACTGTCGTTGAGCTAGTCGGTAATGTTTCATCGTCTTGCATGCTAATAATCGAAAATGCAAAAACGAAAATCAAACATATGATAAATGAATTTGCAATTATTCTTATATTTTTTTTATACATGTCTCCCTCCTTCATGTTTTCTTTATCAATCTATTTAATCTTATGAATAGTATTTTAAATTATTCCTCTACTATTATAGTTTCTTATAAAATATGGAAATCGAGCCAATTTTAAAAACTTGTTTTTTAAACACAAAAAAGAGATATCTCCTTGATACCTCTAACACATATATTTTATCTAGAATAACATGTAATTTCTCACTGAAATATTATAATAAATTTATCCAATTTCTTCTTCCGTACATAATTCTAACAATTTGTATATTATCATTTTTTATCCTATAAAATACAATATAATTATCTACTATTAATTTTCTAACCTCTAATTTTTTTATTATATTATCATCTATAATCATATATATTTCTGGATTATTTTTTAAGCTATTTATTTCTTTTCTAATTTTAGAAATAAGCTTTTTGGCTATCTCTGGTTCTTGCAGATTATATTTAATGTATTGTTTTATGC
>CALXZF010000039.1 GCA_944393165.1 uncultured Clostridia bacterium | reverse complement strand
CAATTATTGCAGTAACTGGTACTAATGGAAAAACTACAGTGTGTAATATGATAGAAGATATTTTAAAAGATAATAATTATGAATTTATAGATAACAAATATGGTTCAAACATAGATGCAGGAGTTGCGACTACATTAATTTCTGGAGCAAGCTTAATGGGAAAAGCAAAAAAGGACATGGCTGTTTTAGAGGTTGATGAGAGAAGTTCTCCAAAAATCTATCCATATTTAACACCTACATATTTAGTTTGCACAAATCTTTTTAGGGATTCTTTGATGAGAAATGCACATACAGAATTTATTTCAAGCATACTTACAAAATATATTCCAAAAGATACTACTCTCATATTAAATGGAGATGATTTAATTACTAGCAATATTGCACCTGAAAACAAAAGAATGTATTTTGGAATTGATAGATTAGATACAGACCTTGAAAAATGTGAAAACATTGCAAGAGATATTATTGTATGTCCAAAATGTAACAGCAAATTAGAGTATGATTATGTAAGATACAACCACATAGGAAAAGCACATTGCCCAAAATGTGATTTTAAGTCACCTGATATAGATTACCTAGCTACGAAACTAGATTTAAAGAATATGAAGTTGACATTAAAAAGTAACAATGTTACTGAAGAATATGATTTAATAAGCGACAATATTATAAACATATATAATATTGTAACTGTAATTACAGTGCTAAAACAGTTAGGACTAAGCAGAAAACAAATAAACGAATCTTTGAAAAAGCAAAAAATAGTTGGTACAAGATATAGTGAAGAAGAAGTAGACGGAATAAAAATAATAACTCATCTTTCAAAAGGAATGAACCCTATTGCATGCTCACGAGTATTTGATTATGTGAGAAAATATCCAGGAAATAAAGCAGTAATGCTATTTTTAGATGATTTACATGAGGCTGAAAGTGGAAGTGAAAATACAGCATGGCAATATGATACTGATTATGAATTTTTAAATGATGATAGCATAAAGCAAATTATTATTGCAGGAGCAAGATACTTAGATGATTATGTTAGACTTGAAATTGCAGGAGTTGACAAAAACAAAATAGTTTGCAGAAGAGATGAACTTTCTGCAATAGATGACTTGAGATTAGAAGGAATACAGACAGTATTTATTTTACATGATTTATATGCAATGGAACTAAAAGAAGCTGCTAAAAATAAGGTGGAAGTTATGATAAGAAGCAAAGAAAGTTCAAATAAAAAAAGCCTGAAATAGTAGCTAGAACAGATATTATTAAAGCTTTTTTAAACATAACAAAGAATTGAAAGGAACGAAAACAAACAATGAAGGTAGAAATTTTATTTCCCGAATTTTGTAATCTATTTGGGGATATGTATAATATGAAATACTTGAAAATGTGCATTCCTGATGCAGAATTTATTGAAACTGCATTAGATAGCACACCAGCATTTGTAGAGCAAGATGTGAATTTAATTTATCTTGGATCAATGACAGAAAACACACAAGAAAAAGTTATAGCAAGATTAATGCCACATAAAAAGAGAATAGAAGAATTAATAGAAAACAATACAGTGTTTTTGTTTACAGGAAATGCTGTTGAAGTCCTAGGAAAATACATAGAAAATGAAGACGGTTCTAAAATAGAAGGACTAGGAATTTTTGATGTGTACAGTAAAAGAGATATGATGCATAGACATAATAGCTTTTTAGTTGGAAAATACGAAGACATAGAAATAGTGGGATTTAAAAGCCAATTCACAATGATGTATGGAGATAATAGTGATTCATATTTTATACAAGTAGAAAAAGGAATAGGAATTAATAAAGAAAGTAAATTCGAAGGCATAAAAAAGAATAACTTTATTGGAACATATGTAATAGGGCCAATCCTAATTCTAAACCCATTATTCACTAAGAAAATGTTAGAACTAATGGGTGCAGAGCCAAAAATTGCATTAGAAAGTGACACCAGGGCAGCATATGAAGCAAGATTAAAGGAATTGAAAAGACTATAAATTGTCACAAATGGGACAGGCATAAATGTATCAAAAGTGATACAAAAACACCTGCTCCTTTTGTGACAAATTTTTTCTGAAATACATATTGAAAAACATATAAAAATATGATATAAGTTAGGCATATCAATAAAAGAAATGAAGGATTATAGTGAAAAACATTAAAGAATATAATTTAGACGAATTAAAAATAGAAATGGAATCCATAGGCGAGAAAAAGTACAGAGCAGAACAGATTTTTAAATGGATATATGTAGATAAGGTAAAAGAATTTGATGAAATGACTAACTTATCTATAGAATTACGAGAAAAGTTAAAACAAAATTACACTATGTGCAATTTCAAAATTCTAAAAAAACAAGAGTCTGTTGACGGCACAAAAAAATACCTATTTGATGTGCTTGACGGAAATGCAATAGAAACAGTACTTATGCAATATCATCATGGAAAAACAATATGTGTTTCTTCACAAATTGGTTGCAAAATGGGGTGCAAATTTTGTGCTTCTACAGGAATTAAATTTATACGAAACTTAACAAGTGGAGAAATTGTGGAACAAGTACTAGCTGTAGAGCAAGATATTGGAGATAAAATCTCAAATATTGTATTTATGGGAATTGGAGAGCCTTTTGATAATTATGACAATGTTATGCATGCAATAAAAATTTTGAACAATCAAAAGGGGTTAAACATAGGAGCAAGACATATAAGTATTTCTACAAGTGGCTTAGTGCCAATGATATATAAATTTGCAGATGAGGAATTACAATGCACATTATCTATATCATTACATGCTACAAATGATGAAAAAAGAAGCAATATGATGCCAATAAACAATAGATATAATATTAAAGAGTTAACGGAAGCATGCAAATATTACATAAATAAAACTAATAAAAGAATTTCTTTTGAATATGCTTTAGCAAAGGACAATAATGATAATTTAGACGACGCAAAGGAATTGGTAAAGTTGCTTAAAGGAATGCTATGTCATGTTAATTTAATACCAATTAACAAAATAGAAAATGGAAGCTTTACAAAAAGCTCAAATGAAAACATTATAAAGTTTAGAGATTATTTAAATGAACATGGAATAGTTGCTACAATAAGAAGAGAGCTAGGCGCTGACATTGATGCTGCATGTGGGCAACTTAGAAGAAAGAATTTAAGTTAAAGTATGATTAAAAAATTAGGTTTAGAAAAGCCTAAGTTGGGTGCGTAATAAAAATGTATACATTTGAGAGAACATTAAACTAAAAGCACAAAGTTATTTTCTAAATCATAAGGAAAGGTAAGGAATAATACAATGGTTTTTGCTAAAACAGATATAGGAAAGTCTAGAGAAATAAATCAAGATTATTACTATGTCTCAAGTGATGAAGATATGCCAAAAGTATATGTATTAGCAGACGGTATGGGACGGATATAAAGGCGGAGAAATTGCAAGCAAACTTGCTACTGAATCTGTAAAAAATTATATCCAAAACAATTTTGGTAGTATTAATAGAGAAAAAGAAGAAATATTAAAACTGATAGCAAATTCTATCGAATATGCCAATATGGTGGTATATGAAAAATCAAAAGAAGTAGAAGAATTATCAGGAATGGGTACTACTTTAGAAGTTTGTTTAATATATAATAATAAAGCATATATTGGACATGTAGGAGATAGCAGAGTATATAGAATAAGAAAAGATATTATAAGAAAGCTTACTAAAGATCATAGTTATGTACAAAAATTAGTTGAAGACAAAAAAATAACTAGAGAAGAGGCAAAAACACATCCTAAGAAGAACATGTTAACAAAAGCTCTTGGATGTACGCCATATGTTGAGCCAGATATAAGAGCTAGAAATTTTGAAAAAGGCGACATTTTTATAATGTGTTCTGACGGTTTGACTAATATGGTAGAGGAAAAGAGAATTTATGAACTAGTAAGAAAAGATATTAGTGTAGCAGCAGATGAACTGATAAAAGAAGCAAATTTAGCTGGTGGTTACGACAATATTACTGTTATTATTATAAGTTAAGAGGAGAAGATTAGTTATGAACCTAGAGGGAAGATTAATAGGAAATAGGTATGAGATACTAGAGAAAATTGGCAACGGTGGTATGGCAACTGTGTATAAAGCACAAGATAAAGTTTTAAGAAGATATGTAGCGGTTAAAGTGCTAAGAGAAGAGTTTACAACAGATGAAGAATTTATAAGGAGATTTAATACAGAAGCGCAATCAGCTGCGAGTCTAGCACATCAAAATATTGTATCAATATTTGATGTTGGAATGGAAGACAATATTTACTATATTGTAATGGAACTAATACAAGGAAAAACACTAAAACAAATAATAGATGAAGACGGTGTGCTTCCTTGGAAATGGTCATTAAATATTGCAATTCAAATTGCATCAGCATTGGAAGTGGCACATAAAAACAATATAGTCCATAGAGATATAAAACCTCATAATATAATAATTACAGAAGACGGAATAGCAAAAGTTACAGACTTTGGAATAGCAAAAGCTGTTTCTAATTCTACAATTACAGCTTTTGGAACAACAATAGGTTCAGTACACTATTTTTCTCCAGAGCATGCAAGAGGCGGATATACAGATGCCAAGTCGGATTTGTATTCACTTGGGGTAGTTATGTATGAAATGCTAACTGGTAGAGTGCCATTTGATGCAGACACACCGGTTTCAATAGCACTTAAACATATGCAAGAAAAGCCAGTTGAACCAATAAAATTAAATCCAGCAATTCCATATTCAGTAAATAAAATTATAATGAAAGCAATGGAAAAAGATTTGAATTTAAGATATCAATCTGCAACAGAAATGCTAAAAGATTTAAATATGGCATTAAAAGACCCAGACGGAGATTTTGTAAGAACTTCTTCAAATGAAATGGCATATACTCAAAGAATTGATACTTTAACAGATGAAGATATAAAAAGCACTAGAGCAAGCAAAGAGGACAATAAAAAGAAAAAAACAGGATTTTTCAAAAAACATCCTGCTGCTAAATGGATAATCTTAGCATTAGTAATCATATTAATTCCAGTTATAGGATTCTTTGGAACAAGTGCAATATTAAACATTGGTAGAGTTAATGATGTACAAATACCAAACTTTGTGGAGATGACAAGAGAAGAGGCAGAAGCTGCAGCAGAAGAAGCTAATTTACAATTAGAAATTACAGAAGAATATAGCTCAGAGGTCGAAGAAGGAAAAATAGTTTCTCAAGATCCAGCATACTTAGAAGGTTATACTGTAAAAGAGGAGTCAACTGTAAAACTTGTTATAAGTCTTGGTGAAAACATTAAAATTGTACCTGATGTAGTAGGCAAAACTCAGGAAGAGGCAGAAGAGGCAATAAAAGCAGAAGAGCTTGAGGTAGAAATTATACAAGAGGCAAGTAGCGAAATACAAGCTGGATATGTAACAAGACAAGAGCCAGATGCAGATGAAGAGTTAAATGCAGGGGAAACAGTAAAAGTATATGTAAGTACAGGTGTAAAACAAATTACAATGGAACATGTAATTGGAGAAACTGAAGCAGATGCAAGAAAAACTCTTGAAGATTTAGGATTCGAAGTAAAAGTAGTATATGAAGAAGACACTAGCAAAGATGACGGAACAGTACTAAGACAAAGTATAGATGTTGGAACAACAGTAGATGACGGAACAGAAGTTACTCTTACAGTAAATAAAGTAACTGAGACAAAGAGCGTAGGAGTTATTATAAATGTATTAAAAATTACAGGCGGATATACAGAACCAGCTGAAGGAGAAACGGCAACTACTAGTCCAAATGTAGATATTACAGTAAATGATGAGACTAGAACAGGGGTAAGTAAAAACGAAACAGCTTATTCAGGAAATATTACATTGTCGGGAAGAGATGGAGAAACTTTAAAAGTAAGTCTTACAATTAAAGATTCTGGAACAGGTAATGTAATATATAGCACAAGTAAAAATGTAACTTTAGGTTCACAAGATACTATTACATTTGAATAGAAAACTATAAAACAAAAAAGATTCACTAAAAATGAATCTTTTTTTGTTTTTGAAACATTTTAATATTGTATAATAATCAAAATTATGATAGAATTATGATATTATAATAAGGAGGTAATTAAAATGATTAATATAAGACCTGTGTCAGATTTGAGAAATAAATATCCAGAAATTGAAGAGTTAGTTTTAAAGGAAGATGAGGCAGTTTATTTGACTAAAAATGGTTATGGTTCAATGGTAGTAATGAGTTTGGAAAAGTATTCTAAAATGGTTGACGAAATAGAAACAGATAGAAGGATTGATGAGAAATTTGGAGATGCAGATATAGAAAAAATTTTAGAAGAAGCAGAAGAGGAGGCAAATAATCCTAATACAAAATACTATTCTCACGATGAAGTCTTTTCAAGTTTGAGGAGGATTATAAATGAAGGAAAATAACTACAGAATTGAATACACAGAAGTTTTCAAAATAGAAATTGAAACAGTTTTTAGATATATAACATATGAATTAAAAAATGTAATTGCTGCTGAGAATTTATTACAATTGGCAGATAAATTGATAACAGAAAGAAGTAAAAATCCTGAGAGTTATAAATCATTTAAAATAAAAGAGAGTAGTGATTATACTTGGTATAGGATTAATATTAATAATTATTCAGCTTTTTATACTGTTAAAGGAAATGTAATGACAATGAGGAGATTTATTTATTCAAAAAGAAATATTGGTAATTTATTATAATATGATATAATGTGTAAAAATGGAGGGCATTAGATGCTTAAAGGAATCGTTCTAAGTAATATTTCAAACTTATACAAAGTAGAAGTAAATAACAAAATATATGATTGCTCAGCAAGGGGCAAAATTAAAACAGAGAAACTAAGTCCTGTGGCAGGTGACTATGTAACTATAGAAGTACATGACGAAGACAAAAAAGTTGGTGTTATTAATACTATCGAAGAAAGAAAAAATTACATAAAAAGACCTAAAATGGCAAATTTAACTCAGCTAATATTGGTTGTATCTATGAAAATGCCAAAACCAGATTTACTTTTGCTAGATAAACAACTTGTATATGCAGAATATATGAATATAAAACCTATAATTTGTTTAAATAAAATAGATTTGGAGCATGAAGAAAAAATAGAAGAAATAGTAAGTTTATACACAAGCATTGGATATGATGTAATAAAAACTGATGCAAAAAAAGGAATCGGCATAGAAAAAATACAAGAACAGCTAGTAGGAAATATAACAGCTTTTTCAGGAAATTCTGGTGTAGGAAAGTCAACTTTAATAAATAGAATAATGGGAAAAGATACTACAGAAGAAGGGTTAATTAGTCAAAAAAACAAGAGAGGAAAAAACACAACAACACAGGTAAATTTATATAAAATTAACGAAAATTCATATATTGCAGACACTCCTGGGTTTTCTACATTTGATGTTTTTGAAATAGAGAAAGAAGTTTTAGGCAAATATTTTATTGAATTTAGGGATTATATTAACGATTGTGAATACGCAGATTGTAGCCATATAAAAGAAGAAAATTGCGGAATAAAAAAAGCATTAGAAGAAGGAAAAATTCCAAGTGGAAGATATGAGAGGTATTGTCAAATTTATGAAAGTTTAAAAAAAAGAAAAAAGTGTATTAATAAATTAAAAGCATAGACTAGTAGACTAAAATATATAAAAGTTAAATATCTGACAATTCATTACCAGATGCGGAGCATAGTAATTGCAAAATAGAGAAATATATTATACGAGAAAGGAGCGCATGATTATTTAATTTATTAAATAAATCATGCAATATAAAAATGGAAGTTTCAACCTCAATATTAAGTGTAAAAAAGGAAGAAAGTATACAAACATTCTACAACTTAGAAACAGCAGGTACTGACTATTTTCACATAGATGTAATGGACGGAGAATTTGTAAAGAATAATACAGTGGAGCAAATGACTGAATATTGTGAATATTTAAATAATATAACAAATGTTCCTTTAGATGTTCATTTAATGGTTAAAGATGTAATCTCATATATAAAAAGCTTTTTGATTTTTAGACCACGAAATATCACTATTCATTACGAAGCTGCAAAAGATAAAGAAGAATTAATGGAATGGATTACATTTATAAAAGAAAATAATTCTAAAGCTGGAGTAAGTATAAAGCCAAATACAAATGTGGAAGAAATTTATGAGATACTTCCATATGTGCATACTGTTTTAGTTATGACAGTAGAACCAGGCGAGGGTGGTCAAAAGCTCATTCCAGAGACTGTGAAAAAAATAGAAATGTTAAAGGAATATATAAATAACAATAATTTAGAAGTTGATATAGAAGCAGACGGTGGGATTAATTTGCAGAATGTAGAAAGTATAAAAAGTGCAGGATGTGATATTGTTGTTGCAGGCACTAGCATTATTAATTCTGGAGATTTTAAAAAGAGTATAAATGAATTAAGGGGATAAAATAGATGTTAAAAGAAATGGTAATGAGAATAATAAAATTGAACATTTTGCTTGATTTTAATATCAGCTTATGATAATATAATAACATGTTAATACAAAGTAGAGTAGATTAAAAAAAAACCGATTTTTCCGGTTTTGGCTTTTTAATCTACTTTTTTTAAATTATAGAAAATTGCATTTCCTATAATTTAAAGAAGGCTATAATCACTAGTATATGTGTAAAAATAAAAACATATGACAATCATTGAAAAAAATAAAAAACAAAGATTGGTAGTTCTACTTTAGTTTTAAGAAAGGGGTAAAATATGAAAACAAAGTACATTTTTGTGACTCGGTGGAGTGGTTTCAGGATTAGGAAAGGGAATAACAGCAGCTTCCTTAGGCAGATTACTAAAAAATAGAGGATACAAAGTTGTTAATCAAAAATTTGACCCATATATTAATGTTGACCCTGGCACAATGAGTCCATATGAACATGGAGAAGTATTTGTTACAGAAGACGGAGCGGAAACAGACTTGGATTTAGGCCATTATGAAAGATTTACAGATGAGAATTTAACTAGAAATTCTAGCATAACAATGGGAAAAATTTATCAAGAAGTAATCGAAAGAGAAAGAAGAGGGAATTATTTAGGAAAGACTGTACAAGTTATACCTCACATAACTAATGCAATTAAAGAAAAAATATATTCTTTTGAAGAAAAAGGAATAGATATTGTAATTTCAGAAATAGGAGGAACTGTAGGAGATATAGAAGGAGTATCTATTATTGAAGCTATTAGGCAAGTTGGTTTAGAAAATTCTCCAGAAGATGTAATGTTTATCCATGTTACTTTGCTTCCATATATATCGGGCTCAAATGAACTAAAATCAAAGCCTACACAGCATTCTGTAAAAGAGCTTCAATCGTACGGAATCAAGCCGGACATGCTTGTATGTAGGACAGAAATAGACATTCCTGACACTGTAAAAGATAAAATTGCTCTATTTTGCAATGTTAGAAAAGAAAGAGTAATTGCAAATAAAACCGCAAGCTCTATATATGAAGTTCCACTAATGCTAGAAAAAGAGGGAGTGGCTGATGAAGTATGTAAACATCTTAAGTTAGAAAAGAATGTGCCAAATAACACAGAATGGGAAAAGTTAAATGAAAGAATAAAAAATATTTCTAATAAAGAAGTAAAGATAGCGATAGTTGGTAAGTATATAAAGCTAGAAGATTCATACTTATCTGTAATTGAAAGTTTGAATCATGCAGGAATTGAAAATGGAGTAAAAGTAAAAATAGATTTGGTTGATGCAGAAAAAATAACTAGTGAAAATGCTAAAGAAAAACTTAAAGAATATCATGGAATAGTTGTACCAGGAGGATTTGGAAACAGAGGAATAGAAGGAAAAATTCAAACAATAAAATATGCAAGAGAAAACAAAATTCCATTTTTGGGAATTTGCTTGGGAATGCAAATGGCAGTAGTTGAGTTTGCAAGAGATGTTTTAGGCTTAGAAGATGCAAACTCAGAAGAATTTGATGAACTTACTGAAAATCCAGTTATACACATTATGTACGACCAAAAGGAAATAACCAAAAAAGGTGGAACTATGAGACTTGGAGCATATCCATGTGTGATTAAAAAAGGAAGTTTGGCTGAAAAAGTATATAAAACAAATGAAATTGCTGAAAGACACAGACACCGTTTTGAATATAATAACCAATATAGAGAGGAAATGGAGAAAAATGGGTTAATGGTATCTGGAACATCTCCAGATGAAAAATTGGTAGAGATTGTAGAAATAAAGGATCATCCGTATTTTATAGCATGTCAATTCCACCCAGAATTTAAATCAAGACCGGACAAGCCTGCACCACTTTTTGTGAATTTAGTAAAACAAGCAAAGAGCATCGCAAAGAATTAAAAATTTTAAGAATTAATAAGATTAAGAATGAAGAAGTTTGCGTATCTATAAGTATATAGTTTATAAAAATAGTCCTAGGTGACTAATAAAAAAGTAAATCAAAAGTAAAAAAATAATACTGGTTAAAGTATATTGGAATTTTTAAGCTAATACTCCTGTCTTATAAAAGTATGAGAATATGGAATGAGAAAATCGGTTTGACCGACATATTTGAGGTACTTTTATAAAACAGGAGTATTTAATATATTATATAAACATGGTTTTTAGTTTACTATATTTTTTAAGGATACAAAACATAGTTTTTCTAACTTACCAAATCTTTTCTTTTATATGCATTTATACAAATTTCACCTAATCCGATGATAGCTGTTATAAATGCTATTGGGCCACCAACATATGGTATGTATCTAATTAATGTAATAATTGCAACTAGAACTAGAGATAATAATACAAATACGATATTATTGTTCCAATTAAATTTTTGTGCAATTAATTTTCCAATAGACATGCTAAATACTGTATTTGAAATAGAATAAGCTAACATTAATAGTACAAATCCAGCTATGGCAATACTTGTTCCTAAACCATTTGTGAACAATAAAAGTATTATTGCTAAAATGATTATTGCAAAAAATACGATTAATCCAATGCCCAAAGATAAAAATGGCTTTTTAGAAATTATGTCACAGAATCTATCTTTAAGTTTAGGAGCTATCCAAAGCATTAACATTATAACTACAAATGAAAATACTAAAGCTGAAATTACGCTAATAACCATACTTAATAAAACAGTTTCAGTGTTAGTCTCGATAGGTGTGAAATTAATTTCTCCTGATACTACACCGTCAGCTATCTGCGCTTCAGTACTTGATGTGTAAGTTAGATTTCCTTTTATAACCTCTTGTGCATTTTCTGCGAAACTTATTCCATTAGTGCTAGATATATTTGCATCTCTTGAAACTTGACCAAGTAATGAAACAGAATCAGCCATTACATTTAAATTTCGGGCGATAATACAATTTGTATCTAAAGTAAATGAAGATGAAGCAACAGCATATACATCTGAAGCAATACCTGACATGGTTATATTAGTAGCAAGTGCAAAAACATTTCCATGTATTATAGCATCCTCAGAAATGTTTAGAGTATTTGCAAAAACAAATACATCTCCATAGACTTCACCAGCTATATTAACTGTACTACCATAAGCAAATAAATTTCCGTCAATAATATCATTTACATTTAAGTCAAGGCCGTATTTAAATGAATCTCCAGAAACAAAAGCAAAATTTGTTTCGTATGAAGCTAAAACATCTTCATCTGTTGTATTTATAGAGACTTCATTACTTGCAAATACACTGCTTGAAAGAACTAGAAATAGTACTAAAATAGCAACTATTAGAATTCTGCTTAATAATGTTTTTTTCAAAATAATCCCTCCTTAAAATTTATATAGATATAATATAATTTTAAAGGAGCTTTGTCAATTAAAAATTCTGAATCATTACTATTGTTACAATTTACGGTCGTTTTTGAGGCAAAGCAGTGCATATTTTGTGTTTTCTACTTTTGGCAGTAGTAAATGCAATCCTTATTAGATGAGATTTTTTGAATTCCAACATTTTCTAAATGGCACACGCCGTCAATTTGGTATTTACAATCACATGAACAATTTATATTTGTCAAAATAAAACCACCCCATAACACATATTATGAGATGATTATTATAAAATATTCGCTAAATTTTTATAGTAGTAAAATTTATAGATGAAATATTATATTACTTTTGACCATTTAAGAAAAATCTACAATCATCTTTAACTGGACAGGTTTCGCATTTTGGAGAACGAGCTGTACAAATTGCTCTTCCATGATATATAAGTAAATGATTAATATCTTTCAAATACTCATATGGAAAAAGTTTTAGCAAATCCTGCTCAATTTTTTCTGGAGTTTCTTCATTTGAAAATCCAATTCTGTTAGAAAGTCTTTTTGCATGAGTGTCAACAGCAATACCTTGAGGTTTATTAAATGCTTCTAACATTACAACATTTGCAGTTTTTCTTCCAACTCCAGGCAAGCTTAATAGCTCATCCATGGTTTCAGGAACTTTACCACCAAATTCTTCTACTATTTTTTGAGCAGTTAGTTTTATGTTTTTCGCTTTGTTTTTGTAAAATCCACATGGATGAACAAGTTCTTCTAACTTCTCTAAAGGCATTTTAACAAAATCCTCTGGAGTAGAATAATCTTTAAATATGTGTGGAGTTGTTTTATTTACTCTTTCATCAGTACACTGAGCAGATAAAATTACAGCTACTAGCATTTCAAAAGGTGTAGAAAAATCTAAACTGCATTTTGCGTCAGGATACTGCTTTTTTAATTTATCTATTATATCTATTGCTTTATTTTTTGTCATGTTAACCTCCATTTAAGCTAATTGTTCTAATAAAAATGTTTCCTTTAATTTTAGAAAAATTGCGATTTATATGAATCAGAAATGGCTATGATTTCCTAAATCAATTATTTACTACAACAATAATTATATCATTTAAGTAAAAACAAGTAAAGAATAAAAATAATCCCCCTAAAAATAGGGGGGAGATTTGAAAAATATTCAAATCAATGAATTAAAATTTGATTTCGCCTCTTCTGTACTTTATAAAAAATCTTTGAAGTGACAAAAGAGTCATTTCTGAGATGTTAAAACCTAAAAAATCATCAATGTTACCTTCTAGATAATTTTCAAATTCCTTCTCTAGAAAATCAATAGGAAACCAAAGTGCTTGCAAATAATCATGTTTGTTGTGATGATTAGGCTTCTTTTGCCCAAGAACAGCAATAAATGTTTCACATTTTGAATTAGTAAAACGAGTATTTCTATAAATTGTAGGTTTAATCAACTGTCTAAAATCTTTAATTTCATAATCCAAATTTTCTACAACTGTTCTTAAAGCACCTTCTGCATAAGATTCGTTCCTATTCAAAACACCTGACAAGTTTTCAACGAAAAAGTCAACATATTCCTTGTTATCTATTTTGACAGTATAAGGAACCCGTGATTGCAAAAAAAGACAAACCTTAACTTCGGTAGCCACACGCTGCACACAGATTATTTCTGCACTTGGAGCGAATGTTAAGACTTCATCTGTTTGAATACGAGAATCTGCATCATTTCCCGAGAATGAAGACTGATATGCAGTAAAACCACTAGGAGAAGTATATGTCACATTAGTATATACAATTCTCGGGGCAAATTTTTCATATCTTTTTGCAACTTTTGAATTCTTATCCAGATGTCTTGAATCATCGATTTGCTTAGGTTTTAGTCCTACTTTAAAAATGTCGTTAACCCGGCCTGATTTAATCATTTTTTAATTCCTCCTTTTGCTAAAAACATCAACAAAATAATTAAAATCCGGAAGCATAAAATGCTTACATACTATATTTTACCACAAATGATTAACATAATCAATTGTTTATCTTATGTATTATCTTTAATTCCAAATATAAGTTTAACTATACCTCTTAAAAATTTTGGAACTTTTTTTACAACAATAGTCATATACAATTCCTCCTTCTTTGATAAATTCTTATCTTGTGTTTTAAATACTTTTTAACATTTAAGAGCATAACCACATTAGCCCAACAGCTACAACTATTATTCCAATTATAAATAACCAACCTGATATAGGAAGTAATAAAACAAGTAGCATTCCAAGTCCTAGTCCTATCAAACAAATTGCAAGTGTCTTTTTTAATAGTCTAAACATTATATTACCTCCTTAAAATGGTTTGCTTTTATAAACATAATTCTTCTATATTATATTAGCATGATTATTTATTTGTTACTAGTTTAAAGTCCAAGGATTAGATGAAAACGAGGATATCAAAGTGGTTTGGTATCCAGTAAGTGTTCTTGAAAAAGAATTTGAGGATTATCTTGAAGGAAGAAAAGAGCATTTCTTTGGATATGATATGCCAGAAATGACCATTCTGGGTCTCCAGAGATTTTTCATTAAATTAAAAAGAGGAGAAATTATTTAATTCCTCTGGTTCGAATAGTATTCGAATCAACACCCCCTAGAAATAGGGGGCTTTGTTTTGGTAAAAAATATTGATTTTTCCTGAATTATGTAATATAATCTTAAGCGTTAATATAAAAGAGAACTAAATTGTAAAAATATAAAAAGGATAGGGGAGTTAGAATGAAGGCTATAGAAATTAGAAACAAATATTTAAACTATTTTGAAAAACATGGACATAAGGTAATACCAAGTGCTCCATTAATACCAGAGAATGATCCTTCTGTATTATTCACAACAGCAGGTATGCAACCATTAGTACCATATCTATTAGGAGAAAAACATCCAGAAGGAACTAGACTTACAGATTATCAAAAATGTTTGCGTACAAATGACATAGACGAAGTTGGAGACAATCGTCATTTAACCTTTTTTGAAATGCTTGGAAACTGGTCTTTAGGAGATTATTTTAAAGAAGAATCTATAGCAATGAGTTATGAATTTTTAACAAAAGAACTTGGAATTCCAGTAGAAAAATTATCTGTAACTTGTTTTGCAGGAGATGAAGATGCACCAAGAGATACTGTTACAGCAGAATGCTGGAAAAAAGCAGGAATACCAGAAGATAGAATATATTTCTATGGGAAAGATGACAACTGGTGGATCGCAGGAGAAGAAGGACCATGTGGAACAGATACAGAAATGTTTTACGATACTGGAAAACCAGCATGTGGTCCAGATTGTCAGCCATCTTGCGATTGTGGTAAGTATGTGGAAATTTGGAACAATGTATTTATGGAATATTATAAACATAAAGATGGAAAGTATGAAAAGCTAAAACAGCACAATGTCGATACAGGTTTAGGATTAGAAAGAATGGCAATGCTTTTGCAAG
>CALXZF010000038.1 GCA_944393165.1 uncultured Clostridia bacterium | reverse complement strand
TTAAATAATTATAATTTTAAACCATTTAGAGAAATTATGAAAGGAAGTAATAAAAATGAAAATTAATACAAATTTAAAAGAGAATTTACAAGATTTTATTGAAGAAAGAATACAAGAAAGTTATTCAAAAGTATCAAATAAAAAAGACTATAAAGAACAATACCAGAAATTTAAAGAATTAGAAACAAATTTTATTGAAAAGTTACAAGATAAAACAATGATAGAAAATTATTATAATTTTAGAGATATACGAATGGATTTAGACACTAGAGAATTACAAGAAGCATATTTGATAGGTTTCAAAGATAGTATAATTATAAATAATTAAAAAGTAATTTTGAAAGGAAGCGGATACAATGGAAAATAAAGCAAGCAAATTGAAAATATTTATATATGTAATTGGTAAAATATTAAAGTGGACTTTATTAATAGTTTTAGGTTTGTTTATTTTCCTTTGGAAACTGCTTTTAGATATTTCAAAAGATTATTAAAACAAAACAGAATAAATGGAGTTGATAAAAATGGGTAGAAAAAGAGAAAATGGAGAAGGAAGTATTACATATCATAAAGCAAGTCAAAGATATATGGCACAATATACAACATCAGCAGGAGAAAGAAAAACAATGTATCAAAGAAAAAATGAAACTTTAACAGACTTTAAGAAGAGGTTTACTAAAACTATAAATGATATTAATCAGGGAACATATATAGAAAAAGTAAATAAAACTTTTATAGAAATATTAAAAGAATATGTTCAAAATAAATACGATACAAACAAAGTAAGTGCAAGAACTCATATAAGGGATTTAGAAACAGTAAAACAAATAGAAAAGACTTGTAAAGATATAGTAAATTTACCTATACAAAAAATAACTGTAAATCATATAAGAAAAGTATTACCTAATCTAACAATATATAGTAATAATAGCATAGACAAAATATATAGACTTATAAATAAAACATTTAAAATAGCAGTATCAGATAGACTAATACCATTTAACCCTATGGAAAACGAAAGTATTAGTAAACCAAAATCACATACACCTAATAAAAGTATAGAAGCATTAACATTGGAGGAACACAAAAGGTTAATAGAAGTACTTGAAAGACAAGAACATAAATATAAATATATAATATTATTGCAATTATATACTGGTATGAGAATAGGCGAAGTTTTGGCACTATCTATAAAAGATATTGATTATAAGAATAACACAATAACAATAAGTAAAACATTGACACGAGATGAAAATGATAAAACAATTATGGGAGATACAACAAAAACAGAAAATTCAAAAAGAACTATACTTATGAATGATAAAGTAAAATCAATATTAAAACAAGCACAAAAAAGGCAAATGACAAACATAAATGGACTATTATTTTATGACAATGAAAAAAGTACATATATAACACCATCAGAGATAAATTCATATTTAAAAAGACTAAACAAAAAAGAAAATATAACAAGTAATTTACATACACATATGTTGAGGCATACATACGCAACTAGATGTATTGAAAGTGGTATGCAAGCAAAAGCATTGCAAAAAATATTAGGACATAAAAAAATACAAACAACACTTGATACATATACATCGGTATTTAAAGAATTTAGTCAAAATGAATTAGAAAAAGTAACGCAATATTTTGAAGCACAAGGGCTATAAAAAATACCTGTTGCAGTAAAATTGCAGTAAAACATAAAAAATAAGTCATACAAAACATTGATATTTCAATACTTGTATGACTTTTCGTATATGGTGAGCCAGGAGGGGTTCGAACCCCCGACCCCAGGCTTAGAAGGCCTGTGCTCTATCCAACTGAGCTACTGACCCATATCGAATACTTATATATATTAACATATAAAATCAAAAGTGTCAATTATTATAAGCAAAAAAATTAAAAAATAAAATTAATTAATCCAATAAAACCAAAAATAATGAAAATAATATTAGAAAGAATGGTAATTGTAGATTGCTTAAATTTAGAACCAAGGAGTTTACCAAAAAAGATAGCAATCAAATTACTAGCGACCATACCGCAAATAGAACCCAAAATTAATAAAAATTTGAAATCAGGATATTGAACTCCTAAACCTAAAGAAGCAAGAAAAGTCTTATCACCGATTTCTCCAACAAAAATACTAACAGCGACAATAAAAATAGGGTTTAAAGAAAAATGAGAAATTTTTCTCAAAAAATTAGATTTAGAAGAATTATCTTCTGAATTCTCATTTTTAAAAAAACCTAAAAAACCAAATAATAAAAAAGAAAAATAAGTAAACAGTTTTAAATAAAAATTAAAGATTTCATTATTAAAACCAGCAATTTTACTACCAAACAAAATAGCAATACCATGACTAAAAAAAGTACCTAAAGCAACACCTAATAGAACATTTTTTGCTTTATTTTTAGCTGAAAAAGATAAAACTAAAAGTTGAGTCTTGTCACCAAGTTCAGAAAAAAATACAATAATAAAAGTCATAAAAAACGGATAGAAAAATTGCATATTATCGCTCCTTTTTAACCATTTTTATGCAAAGAAAATAAAAATATGTACAAAACTTATGGAGCTATAATTTATCATTAATATATTTATTATTTGAAAAAACTTGATATATAGATATTTATAATCAAAACATATCTGTGATGTAACAATCCAGGTCTTGATTTTTAATATCTATATATCAAGCTTTTTTAGTTTAAATGTACAACAGTAGTGAATGGTAACCTTACGGAGGATAAACATTGTGAATTTTTTGTGAAATGCTTTACTTTAGAAAAAGAAAATGATAGTATGATAAAAATAAAAAAATAGAATGAGGAGGAGACTTTTGTGATAAAAGTAGAACATGTTACAAAAAAGTATGGAAGTGTTGTAGCCGTAAACGATATCAGCTTTGAGATAAAAGAAGGAGAAATAATAGGACTTCTTGGACCAAATGGAGCTGGAAAAAGTACAACTATGAATATGATTACAGGATATATAGAACAAACATCAGGAAAAATCATAATTGATGGATATGACATGCTAAAAAAGCCTAAAAAAGCTAAAAAAGAAATTGGATATATGCCAGAAGGAGTGCCAATATATACAGATTTAACTGTAAAAGAATTTGTTACATATATGGCTGAGTTAAAAAAAGTAGATAGAAAGGTAAGAAAAGAAAAAGTAAATAAAGTTATAGAGCAAACAGGGCTAAAAGATGTAGAAAAGAAACTTACAAAAAATCTTTCAAGAGGATATAAACAAAGAGTAAGTATGGCTGGAGCATTGGTAGGAGATCCTAAAATATTAATATTAGATGAACCAACTGTAGGATTAGACCCAAAGCAAATAACAGAAATAAGAGAGTTAATAAAAGAATTAGGAAAAACACATACAGTTATTTTAAGTTCACATATATTATCAGAAGTAAGTCAAATCTGTAGTAAAGTAATAATTATTAATAAAGGAAAAATTGTAGCAATAGATACACCACAGAACTTAGAAGAAAAAGTAAGTAATAATCATTCAATTTATGTAACAGTTGAAGACAAAGAAGATAAGATGAAAAATATAAAAGATAAAATGCCAGATGTAAAACAGATAAAATTAGTTGAGGAAAATGAAGATGGAACAAAACAATATATAATTGAGCCTAAAGGTGAAGAAGATTTAAGAAAAGTAATATTTGAACAATTTGCTAAAGAAGGTATTACAATATTTGAGATGAAAAAGGCAGATAGCACATTAGAAGATGCATTTATGAAAATAATAGAAGGAGGAAATAAATAATGTTTGCGATTATAAAAAAAGAATTTAAATCATATTTCTTATCACCAATAGGGTATGTATTTATAGGATTATTTTTATTAATGTTTAGTATATTTTTCTATACAGATGTATTTTATTATGGAAGTACAAATTTTGAATATATTTTCTATTCAGGAGCAACTATTTTAACATTTATTGTACCAATATTAACAATGAGAACTTTTGCAGAAGAAAGAAAAAATGGAACAGAACAACTACTACTAACATCACCAATTAGTATAACAAAAATAGTATTAGGAAAATTTATTGCAGCAGCAATGATTATAATAATTACAGAGCTATGTACATTTATGTATTTTGGAATTTTATGTCATTTCGGATTACCACATATAAAAACAGCATTGGTAACACTATTTGGATTTTTATTATTAGCACTTGCATATATATCATTTGGAATGTTTGCATCTAGTTTAACAGAAAATCAAATAATAGCAGGAGTTATTACAATTGGATTTTTTATTGTTACATGGTTTATGCCAAACTTTAATGAAGCACTACTTAGTTTTTCATTAATAAACCTATTCTCAAAATTTCCAACTGGACAAATAGATATAGCAGATACAGTAACATTTGTTACATTTACTATACTGTTTTTATTGCTAACAATAATAATAATGCAAAGAAGAAAAAGTGCAAGGTAGAAAGGAGAGAAAATTTTGAAAAAGTTTATAGAAATTATTAAGAAGAAATGGCTAATAAATGGAACAAAAACATTTATATTAATTGCTATACTAGTTGCAATATTTATAGGAATACATATGCTTATGGAAAAATTAGAATTATCACCAATAGACTTAAGTCAAGATAAACTATATACTTTAACAGAAGAAAGTAAAGCAAAAGCAAGAAATATAGATAAAGATATTAATATATATTTTATTGGATATTCTGATGAAAGTACACAACTAGATCTTGCAAGACAATATCATAAAGAAAATGAAAAAATAAATGTAGAGGCAATTGATTTGACAGAGAGACCAGATATAGCAAATAAATATGGAATAGAAAGTGGAACAGTAGGAATTGTTGTAGAATGTGGAGATAATAGCAAAATATTAACAGAAAGTGATTTATACACATATGATATGACAACATATGAAACAATAGATATAACAGAACAAAGATTAACAACTGCAATCACATCTGTATCAACAGATGAAATTCCAAAAGTATATTTCTTAGATGGGTATAGTGATTTTGGACTAAATGTAAATATGAACTTTTTAAATGTTTATTTAGGAAATGAAATAATGGAAGTATCTACATTAGATATATTAACACAAGGAAAAGTACCAGATGATTGTGATACATTAGTAATTATGACACCAAATAAGGATTTTGATGAAATTGCAGCAAATGCAATTATAGATTATATAAATTCAGGAAGAAATATACTATGGTTAAATGCAGCAATCACAAGCCAAATTGATATGCCAAATGTACAAAGAGTACTAGAAATATATGGAGTTAATCCATTTGAAGTTGGAATTATAAGAGAGACAGATACAAATAAAATGATGTCTGGAAGTCAAGATATAATAAAACCAGATATACAATATACAGAAATTACGAAAGATATTTATAATACAACAGGATTATTTTTCATAAATGCTACTAGAATAAATTTAGTAGATGATGAAAAATTAGAAGAATTAAATGTAGCAAAAACAGAAATATTAAATACAAGTGAAAACTCATATTTTAGGTCAGAATTTACAAAAACAGATACACAAGCAACAGGAACAGATGAAGAAGGACCATTATTAGTAGGAGTAGAATTAGTTAAAACAATTAGTGAAGCAAATGAAGAGACAGGAGAAGGAGAAAAAAAATCAACACTAATAATATATGGAGAAAACTATTTTGCAAGTGATTATATGGTAACATCAAATTCACAAGTAGCAGCACTACAACTTGCATATAATAAAGATTTAGTATTAAATTCAATGGCATATTTAACAGAAAGAGAAGAAGATATAACAGCAAGAAAAAATACAGGAACTGTAACATATACTGCAACTGATACAGAAGATACAGTAATAAAAGCAATAATATTTACAGTACCAGTAGTAATTGTAATAATAGGAATTGTTGTATGGCAAGCAAGAAGAAGAAAGAAATAATTTCAAAAAGAGCCTCATAGAATGAAGAAGGGGCTCTTTTTGTATGAAAGATATTTTAAAAATAGTATTTGTAGTTATTGGAACATTAATAGGAGCAGGGTTTGCTTCAGGTCAAGAAATGGATATATTTTTCTTTAAATATGGAATAAAAGGAATAATAGGCATATTTATTTCAACTGTTATAATAGGATTTACAATTTACAAAACATTTAAAATAATATATAAAACAAAAATAAAAACATATAAAGACTTTTTAGACAACCAAATGGATTTTAAAGAAAAAAATAAATTTTTAAATATAAAATATATAACAAATATAATAATAAATTTTTTTATTTTAATTACGTTTTTTATTATGATTGCAGGATTTGGAGCATATTTTGAACAAGAATTTCAAATAAATAGAATGATAGGAAGCACAATACTTGCTATTTTAAGCTTTATAGTATTTATGACAAGTATTAAAGGATTAATAAAAGTAAATGAAATATTAGTACCATTATTAATATTATTTATAATAATAATAGGAGTATTAAATATAAAACAAATTGAAATATTGGATATAGGAAATTATTTAATACAAAGGGATACATCTAATTGGATAATTAGTAGTATATTATACAGTAGCTATAATAGTATTTTGTTAATTCCAGTATTAATAACTCTTAAAGAACAGATAAAGAAAGAAAAAGATATATTCAAAATTTCAAGTATAGTAACAATAATCGTAATTATTTTGTCAATTATGGTATTTCTATTATTAGTAAGAATAGATGTTGATATAACAAAATTAGAGATGCCAGCAGTATATGTTATAGATACATTTTTTAAACAATTTAAAATCATATATGGATTTATTATTTTAACATCTATATTTACGACATCTACATCTTTAGGAACAAGCTTTTTGCAAAATACATCTAAAAATAAAAAAAGTTATACACAGATTGCGATTATTATGTGTATAACTAGTGTACTAATTTCAGGTATTGGTTTTTCTAAATTAGTAAGTTTATTATATCCTATATTTGGATATTTAGGATTAATACAAATCATAAGACTAATTTTTTAATAATCTATTGAAAAAAAAATAAAAAACTGATATAAAATAAATAACTGAAAACAAGGAGAATGCTAATGAAAGATTTTTGGGAAGAACCACAAGAAAAAAAAATAAATAAGAAAAAAATAATAATATCTGTGATTTTAATAATTCTAGTAATTACATTAACCACAATTTTTATAGTATATGTAAATAACAGAGAATTCAGAAATTGGGTAGATAAAAATATATTAAGAAAAGAAGTTTTAGAAAATAATGTAAATACTATTGAATTACAACAAGATGAAAATGTAAAAGTATGTGCATATAACAGATATATAGGAGTTTTAAATAAAAATATTTTTAGAGTATATGATAATACAGGAAAAAAAGAGCAAGAACTAGAAATACAAATAACAAACCCATTATTTGAAGCAAATAATCGATTTTTAGGAATTGCAGAATCAAAAGGACAAAAACTATATCTTATTTCAAATAAAGAAATAATGTGGGAAGGACAAATAGAAGGAAATATTTCTCAGATACATGTAAATAAAAATGGGTATGTGGCAGTAGTAATAGTTGACACAAGTTATAAAACAGTTATACAAATGTTTAATTCAGAAGGAAAAGAAATGTTTAAAACATATTTATCATCTACAAGAGTTTCAGACATAAGTATTTCAAATGATAATAAATATTTAGCTATAGCAGAAATAGACACAGCAGGAACAATGATAAAATCAAACATAAAAATAATATCTATAGAAAAAGCGCAAACAGATCCAATAAATTCTGTAATTAATACATATGCATGGGAAAATAATGAATTAGTAACAAATATTGAATATCAAGATAAAGACAAACTAATATGTATGGATACAAATTCTATACATATGATAGTAGATGGAAATAATGAAGTATTAACAGAAAATGGAGATAAAAAAATAACATTTTCATCAATTAAATTATCTGAAAATGTAGTAAATATAGAAGAAAAATCATCAGGACTATTTACAGCAGATTCTATTGTAAAAATAATAAACACAACGAATAGAAAAGAGAGTACATATACAGCAAATGGGGTAGTAAAAGAGATATACACATATTCAAATATAATAGGATTAAATTTAGGAACAGAAATACACTTTATAAATACAAATGGCTGGTTAAATAAAAAATATATAGCAGAACAAGAAATAACAAATGTAGTATTATCAGAAAGTTTAGCAGGAATTGTTTATAGAGACAAAATAGAAATTATAAGTTTATAGGAGGTGAAAAAATGGAAATAGCAATAAATTTAATAACATTAGGAATACTTGCAATATCGATATTTTTTGGATATAAAAAAGGACTTGTAGGAGTAGCATTCAAACTATGTGCCTTAATAGTATCAATAGTTGTAACATTAATATTATTTCAACCAATTTCAAATTTAGTAATAGAAAAAACTGAACTTGATGAAAAAATAGAAAACATAATAGTAGAAAATGGAACAAAACAACAATCAGAAGAAAACGAAACACAAGAACAAAATACAGTTGCAGGTTATATAGATCAATATGTTGAAAACACAACAACACAAATACAAAACAACATAGTAGAATCATCTGCAAGAACATTAGCAATAAATATAGTAAAAGGAATAGTAATAATAGGACTATTTATAGTTATAAGAATTGCACTAATCCTTTTAAATTTCTTAGCAGACACAATAGCAGAACTACCTATTGTAAAACAATTTAACAAATTAGGTGGTATAATATATGGTGCATTAAGAGGAATAGTAATAATATATATTATTCTAATAATAGCAACATTCATAAATCCAGAAATAGCAAGCGCATCTATTTTAGGGCAATTTTTGATTTAATAGGGACAGGTCCCACTGGACATAAATATGTCTAGTGGGACCTGGTACAATTAGGCATAAATCGTAATTTTGGGGACAGGTTAAGAAAAATATTTCATTCCAACTTGGATAGCATTTCTTTTAATCATGATTTTACCATGTTCAATAAGTTTGCCTTCAAAATTATTAGAATGACCAACTAATTTACCAAATTCAGAAAGAGAAGCATAAAAACGGTTTAAGTCAGCAAAATCAATATTAATATTTGTTAATACTAAATAATAAATATTTTTATATTTATACAAAGAAATATTTTTTGCAAGATTTTTTATATTAGATAAATTGCTATTTTTCAGAGAAGAACAAAAAGCACAAAATTCATCAAAACTTTCAAAAGAATATGTAGATGTTTTTACATTTAAATTAGCTAATTTTCGCTTTATTGCAAACTTTTTCTTTACAGAAATATCATCTTTAGGCTCTTTAGAAAATTTAGTAATTGTAAAAACGAATTCACTTTCTGAATAAGCAAAGGCCTCTATTAAAAGTTTGCAGTCT
>CALXZF010000037.1 GCA_944393165.1 uncultured Clostridia bacterium | reverse complement strand
ATTACTAAAATAAGTCCAACTACTTTTAATAATTTTTTCATAAACAATACCTTTTACCTTTCTTTTTATAATTTAATCTTAAAGATAAATTACTATTTTTATTTGTTCACTACCTGTAACTCGTATCTATTTTATTATCTAATCATATTTGCCTCCCTTCCTATTTTACCATCTCATACAATTAATTACAACATTTATGCCAGCTTTCAGAAATTTTTATAATAGCTATCAAATTTCTCATTATTATTCAAATATATACTTGAATTTCATTAATTCTTGGTATATATTATAATTACATTTTGTGCAATTAAAAAAGATAATTTAAAGCATGCTAATATAAAAATCAACCTACTTTTGTCGAAACTAAAGTAGGTATGACTGGAGGTTATTATGATTAATTCAGACCAAAATCCTGAGTTTGTAAATGCTTTTTTGGATTATTCACTTACTATATTAAATAAATCTGTTAATTCTGTTAAAGAATATAATTATGATATAAATATGTTTCTAAAATATATGAAGATTCATTTTAAATTAACAAATGAGACTGATTTTAAGAAAATAACTACTAAAGATTTTAGCCTAGAAACTTTAAAAAAGATTACTTTAAATGATATACATGCATTTGTTTCATATTTAGCTTTAAATCAAAAAAGCAAACCTGCAACAAGGGCTAGAAAGATTTCAACTATAAGAATATTTTTCTCGTATTTGTCTCAAAAAGCGAATTTAATAGAGAACAACCCAGCACAAAACCTGGAAACTCCTAAGCTAGATAAGCGTTTACCTAAGTACTTGTCTCTAGATGATAGTAAAAAACTATTAGATGTAACTGTTAATGACGAAAGTGATGAGAATAAAGAACGAGATTTTGCCATTATTACCCTATTTCTTAATTGTGGCCTTCGTTTATCTGAGCTAATAGGAATCAATGTGCAAGATATAGATTTTAATGAGAATAGACTTACTGTAATTGGTAAAGGTAACAAGGAAAGGACAATATATCTAAATAAAGCATGTATTGAAGCTATTAAAGAATATATTAAGTTCCGTCCTACAGAAGGCATAAAAAACGATTCTAAAGCCTCTAATAAAGCATTATTTTTAAGTAAGCGTAGAGAGAGGATTAGCAATAGAAGCGTACAATATATTGTGGAAAAAGAATTAAGAAAAGCTGGTTTGGATACATCAAAGTATTCTACTCATAAACTAAGACATACTGCGGCGACACTAATGTATCAATATGGACAAGTTGATATTCGTGCTTTACAGGAGCTATTAGGACATAAAAGTATTTCTACTACGGAAATTTATACTCATGTAAGTAGTGAACAGGTTAGAGACGCTATAGAGAAGAATCCTTTAGCTAATTTATAATAATATACAAACAAATGGAGAATTAGAAAAATGTTTAAGAAAAATAACAGAATAATTAATGAGAAAAACGAAGCAACTAAAGATTTAGTTGAAAATGCAAATGTTAGCACTACCCTAACTTTGAGAAATAATAAAATTAATAAAATAATAAATATTACTTTGTGTATAATCATATTTTTAATACCATTAATAACTCTTCCGAGAATGCTTGCTTTAAAATCATACAACATACCGAAATATGTATTATTACTAATATGTGGATTAATCTTACTTATATGTATTATTTTGAAGCGAAAAGAATTAAAATTTGATTTAATAGACAAAACATTATTAGCATTTTTTTTGCTAGTAGTTCTGAGTACAATTTTTGGTATGAACAAGTATAAAGCTATACTAGGTGAAATGAATAGAGATGAAGGAATGATAACTCTTTTTATCTATTTCTTAGTATACTATTGTGCTAAGAAATATTTTGCTTATAACAAGAAATTGAAACTATTTGCTATAATTACTACTTCTATTTGCACCATAATCGGAATATTGCAATACTACAACATTTTTCCATTGTACTATATATTTGATATTCCTTTTACTCCTAGCTTTGCTTCATCAACATTTGGGAATAGAAATTTTTTCGGAAGTTTTTTAGCAATAGTCCTTCCTCTTTTCATGGCACTATATATCATAAAAAAGAAAAAATCTTTTTTAGTAATGAGTTTGCTTTCATTTTGGGCATTATTGATTAGTATGACTAGAAGTGCTTGGGTTGGAGTCGGAGTTTCAATAATTTTTGGAATTATTTATATTATTAAAAATCATGATAAAGAAATAATAAAGCGCACCATATGCATCATAGTTGGATTTTTAGTAATATTTGTATTTGTGTTGATTCCACCACCGTTTGTCTCTAATTTAATAGGTAATAATCAAAACCAAAATTCAATATCTGGAAGATTTTTATTAATGTCACAAGATTTATCTAATGTGTTTGGAGATTCGACTGAAGAAGAATTTGAAATGTCCGGCGCTGGAAGAATGGGCATTTGGTTATTAACATTAGAAACAATCGCACAATATCCACTTCTTGGAACTGGTCCTGATACACTTTTAGACGGACAGATTTCTATTATTGTAAGAGATCCAGTTAATGTTGATTTAAATATGAGACAACTTGCTGACAAAGCCCACAATGAATATTTACAAATCGCTGCAACTATTGGAATACCAGCTTTAATTATTTATCTAGCATTTGTGTGTCAAATAGTTTTTAAAGACAAAAATATATTTAAGAATAATGCTACATTTATTTTACTAGTTCCAATAATTTCATATTTAGTTCAAGCATTTTTTAATATTAGTACAATTGGCGTAGCACCAATATTTTGGCTATTATTGGGATTAATACAAAATGAAGAATTTAAGAAAAATTTGAGCCATTAATTTAATATTAAATTATTTGCGGTTAGAATTTTGTATGCTAAAATTCTAACCGCAATATCTATTATATTCATAATAAAATTGGTTCTATTTGTTCTTTATCTAATGCTTTTTCTTTTGTTTGTATCAAATAATTGAAGTCTGCAACTAGCGACTTAGGTTTTGTAATAGGATTGTCTTGCTTAAATGGTACAAAAAAATAATTGCTCCTATTTAGTAATTTACCAATATTTTCAGCACTTCCAGATAATCCGTCATTTGTCGAGATTGCTAATACAATAGGATTGTTATTTCTTAGATGAGACTTTGCAGCCATAAGTACTGGCGTATCGGTTATTCCATTTGCTAGTTTGGCAATTGTGTTACCGTGAGCAAGGCGCTATTACCATTATATCTGTTAACTGTTTTGGTCCAATTGGCTCTGCTCCTTGAATAGTATGGATTATTTCATCTTTTTCAGTAATTTCTTTTATTTCAGTAATAAAATCTTGGGCAGTGCCAAATTTAGTATCTAAATTATACGAATTGAAAGACATTATTGGAAGAATATCTGCATTTTCTTTTTTAATTTTCTTTAGTTCTTCTATAACTTTCTTGAATGTACAAAAAGAGCCAGTAAGTGCAAATCCAATTTTCTTTTCTGCTAATTTCAAAACAACACTTCCTTTCCAAATAACATATTTGAAGGATAAGATTCCCTATATATAATATGTTATTATGTAAAGTGAAGTGCTGTATATCATTGCTTTATATTTTATTTTTTAACCTATATAATCTTGAATAATATTTCTAACCTTAGGAAGTAAATAATGGCTTCCTCCCCTATTCTCAACATTTTCAACCATATTAATAGTTAGCAATTGCTCATCATCGTTATCGCTTACAACAAATGCATTAAACCAGCCAAGTTCTTCTCCTTCTTCATCTTTTGAAGACTTTAATTCAGCAGTTCCGGTTTTTCCTGCTATGGTAAGGCCCGAAATTCTCGCTGCATGACCAGTTCCGTTTGAGTTCTCGACAACTTGTATTAAATCATCTCTAATTTCTTCTGCAGAGTCTTTCGAAAAAGCATTTTCTATCCAATATTCAGGTTCTTTTCCATATTCTATCACTGGAGCTATCATACTTCCGTTATTTACAAATGCAGAATAAATAGATGCTACATGTAAAGGATTTACCAAGACTTTTCCTTGTCCATAACCTGAATCTGCAAGCTCTATTTCAGAAGAAAATTTATTATTTTCTCCAAATTGAGAACTAGACATTGAAATTGGAAAATCTAATTCTTTATCAAATCCAATTTTTAATAAACTACTTGCAAATTTATCGTCTCCAATTTTAAGTGCTGCTTTTGCGAAATATATATTGTCGGAATAAATTAATGCATTTTGTAAATTAGCAGCTCCACCATATGAAGTAAGTGTTGTTACTCGATAATCTCCCCAACTTTCATCTTTTTGCCAACTTAATCCACTAGAACCAAAATTCTCAGTAGCAGTAAAACTATTTGTTGTTAAACCTACTGCACCTGTAATTGGCTTAAATGAAGAGCCTGGAGCCCATGTACTTTCATATCTAGCAAACATAGGAGTGTTCTCATCATTGCTCAATTCTTGCCATTCCTCATCTGTAAAACCAGTTATAAATTTATTAGAATCAAAGCTTGGAGTACTTACAAGAGCAAGAACTTCGCCAGTTTTAGGATTCATTGCAACAGAAAAAGCATTATCACCGTCATATTCTTCAAAAATCTGTTGTTGCAATTCTATATCAATTGTAGTCTTTATATCTTCACCGTCTTCGATTTCAGTTTCTGCAACTGTTTCAACGACTTCTTCATTTTCATTTACTATGTATATACCACTGCCATTTTTTCCTTTTAATCTTTCTTCAAAAGCAAGTTCTAATCCTGTTTTACCAATTAAGCTACTAGAAGTATATCCCTCTCCTTTATGTGCTTCAAGTTCTTCTGCTGAAATCCCTCTAATATATCCAACCAAATGTGCAGCTATTTCTCCATATGGATACTCGCGATTACCGTCTTCCCCATTTGTAGCAAGGACATTACCATTTCTATCTAAAATATCTCCTCTTGAACCAGTTCTAGAATATACTCGAATTTTATATTCTTCTTTTAATTCTGGGATAATTAAATTAGAATACCAATTTAGATAATACATATTATCATCTTGTCTATCAAAAGTTGCAGTAAAATTGTATGACAAACTTCCAGCTAAAGTATCAAATGTCATATTATAATTTACTGATTTATCTTCCTCATTGTATGTTACATTGGAAATCTCAATATTTGTAGCCTCAATTCCTTCATATATGTTTTTATTTCTAGCTATATATGTATCATGATCCACTCTAGTCTTAGTTGAATCTGACAATAGCGAATACATACTTTCATAATCAGCATTTTTTAAATAGTTTATATATGATGTTAAAACTTCATCAGGTTTATTTTTATCCATATTAGAAATAGCATACCAAGCTATTCCTCCAGCTATTGCTAGCAATACGAGTATGATAATGATTATTATTAATACTTTTTTGGATTTTTTTGTTTCTTTTTCTTCCATAGAACTTGCACCTCCTTTTATTTCCTATCATTTGTACTTCTATTACAACTTTAGATGTTACTGTTTACTATTCTATCTTTTGTAAACATGTATTTTTCAATTTATGGTTTTCGGCCCCCAACATCGTACAAACTGTATAAACTCCACAAAAGTGTCGTTAACAGTTTGTAAACTTGTCGGTCCCCACCTTAAGCACTTCAAACCATAAATTGAAAAATACATAGTTTACTTTCATAAAAATAGTAAACAGTAACATATTATAAATTTTATAACTCACTTACTAAATCTCTTGTTTCTCTTGCAATCATCAATTCTTCGTTAGTTGGAACAACATAAACTTTTACTTTAGAATCTGGTGTTGTAAGCTCTACCTCTTCCCCAGCAATTTTGTTCTTTTCTTCATCTATTGTTACTCCTAAATATCCTAAATAATCACAAATTCCTCTTCTAATTGCTATTGAATTTTCTCCAATTCCAGCTTCAAATGTGATTACATCTACTCCGTTCATTTGAGCAACATATCTTCCTATATATCCAGCTACTTGGTATTCAAAATTATCTATTGCAAGTTGTGCTCTCTTATTTCCTTGTGCTGCAGCTGCTTGTATATCTCTATCATCAATACTTACACCAGATAAACCTAATTTACCAGATTTTTTATTAAGTATTGTATTCATTTCTTGAGGTGGAATATTCTCTTTTTCCATTAAAAATGTTAATACTGAAGGATCAACATCTCCTGACCTAGAGCCCATAGGGACTCCAGCAAGTGGAGTTAATCCCATTGATGTATCAATTGATTTTCCGTCTTTGATTGCACATAAGCTTGCTCCTTGGCCTAAGTGGCATGAAATAATTTTTAAATCCTCAAGTGGTTTGTTCATAATCTCTGCTACTCTTTGAGCAACAAATTTGTGAGAAGTTCCATGTGCACCATATTTACGAATCTTATATTTCTCATAATATTCATAAGGTATTGCATACATGTATGCTTTTTCTGGCATTGTTTGATGAAATGCAGTATCAAATACAGCAACATTTGGTTTTCCTGGTAATTTTTCCTTACATGCTTTTATTCCTTGTAAATGTGCTGGATTATGTAATGGTGCAAATTGAATCGCATCTTCTATTCCACGAACTACTTCGTCATCAATTAAAACAGATTGTGTGAATTTCTCTCCTCCATGAACAATTCTATGTCCAATTGCATCTATTTCGTCTAAACTTGAGATAACACCATAATCTTTATGTAACAATTGTTCAACAACAAGTTCCATTCCTTCGGCATGATTTTTAATTTCTTTTTCTATTTTATGTTTTTCTTTTCCAACTGTATGAGTCAAGAAAGAACCGTCAATTCCAATTCTTTCAAGATATCCTTTTGCCATTACCTCTTCTGTTTCCATGTTAATCAATTGATATTTCAATGATGAACTTCCGCAGTTTACAACTAAAACTTTCATATTTACCTCCTAAAATTAATATAACTTTAACATATTAATATGTTAAATATAAACAAAACTATTTCATATCGTTAGCTTGTACAGCAGTAATTGCTACAACACCAACAATATCATCACTATTGCAACCTCTAGATAAATCATTTACAGGTTTTGCAATTCCTTGGCATAGTGGTCCATAAGCTTCTGCCTTAGCTAATCTTTGTACCAATTTATATCCAATATTTCCTGCATCCAAGTTAGGGAAAATTAATGTATTAGCTTCACCTTTTACTGGGCTTCCAGGTGCTTTGCTAGCAGATATTTCTGGTATTATGGCAGCATCTAATTGAAGTTCTCCGTCACAAATTAAATCTGGCATTTTTTCTTTTAGCAATTTTGTTCCTTCTATTACTTTCTCAGTTAATTTTGAATGAGCACTTCCATGAGTTGAATATGAAAGCATTGCAACTTTTGGCTCTTTTCCTGTTAATTGCTTAAAACTTTTACTTGAAGATATTGCGATTTCTGCTAATTCTTCTGGATTTGGATTTTCTACTAAACCACTGTCTCCAAATACAAAGATTCCATTTTCTCCATATGTACAATTAGGAACAACCATTAAGAAAAATGCTGATACTAATTTAGTTCCAGGTGCAGTTTTTAAAATTTGAAGTGCTGGTCTTAAAGTATTAGCTGTAGAATGACAAGCTCCAGACACTAATCCGTCTGCATCTCCTTCTTTTATCATCATTGTACCAAAATACATATTGTCTTTAAGCATTTCTTTAGCTTTTTCAAGAGTCATACCCTTAGCTTTTCTAAGCTCATAAAATGCATTAACATATTCTTCAAATTTTGGTGATGTCTCAGGATTTATAATTTCAATTCCTGATATATCTATATTGTTTTCTTCTGCAAGTTTATTTGCATCTTCTTTATTACCAATAAGTATTATCTTAGCAAATCCTTCTTCTTTAACCTTTTGAGCTGCTTGTAATACTCTTTTATCCTCACTTTCTGTTAAAATAATTGTTTTAATATTTTGTTTTGCTTTATTTTTTAAATCTTCAATAAATGACATTAAAAAGTACCTCCCTTAAATAACAAAATAACAACTATATTATATATGTTATTTAAGAAAAGTACAAGCTTTTTCTAAAGAATTAGGATTCTATTTTAAAATAGTCGTTGATTATAATTATTCATCATATAATTACCAGTATTAGCATTATTATTAAAATCAAACAACATATTGTATGGCAAATTAGAAATAGTTATAAATTTAATTGAATATATATCGGCATATGTTATAACATCGCTTTCTAATGCTCTAAGCAAAATATAACTTGCACCAACATCTACTAATATACCTGTTCTATCTACTAAATTATTTGTACCAATTAAAAATTCTACTCTCATTAGCTTTCCTATGTTTTCTCTTAAAAATGCAGGAGTATAAATATTGTTTGTAAGTATTTCTGGAGAGTTTTGATTGATATTCACATTCCTATTAGTTCTTTCTTCTGTTGACTCAAGTTCTTTCTCATTATCCATAACACATTCCTCCACATAAAATTAATAGAAAATATCATCTTTTAAATTATATGAAAGAGCACTTGTCTTTGTTATTATTAATAAATATATAATTTTAAGTATCTTGGTAAATACTAGTAGGTCTGTAAAAGCAATGCTCTCCAAGTCTTGTGTGCAATGTACCAGAGCCGTTTGAAGGAAATGTACTTCCACAAGTTGGTCTAAACGGATTTAAATACCACAAGCACTCCCCTATTTCATTTAATCTGTTTCCTGCAATAGCCCAATCTGCTATACTATAGTGCACATCTGTTGGAGTCATATTATATATGTTTTGTGGATTGTAACTACCACCTAAAGTTTCTCTTACACAATCAAATTGCCCCGGTTGGTATACAATATTTCTAATACTTCCACCTTGAGAGACTTTTGAATACTCTCCAACAGGCACATTAACTCTATTCATGATTACACTGGCAACTGCCCTCATGCCGGTTGTCGCCCTCTCCGTCCGAGCCTCGCATTGAATTAGTCTAGCTATTAATTCTCTATCTGAATATGCCATAAAAACACCTCAACACATTATATGACCAGTTTCTCTACTTCGTGCTTTATCTTCTCTATAAAATCTGCCAAATACTCGCTTTCATTTGATTTAAGTTCCATTTTTTGTATACCTCTCATATTTTTTTAGGATTATATTTATCATTCCTTAAAATAACCTTAAAAATATACTAGATTTTTATTTAGTAATAGTGTATAATATAATCTATGTTATGCGAGTATGCTGGAACTGGCAGACAGGCATGTTTGAGGGGCATGTGCTTTAAAAGCGTATGGGTTCAAGTCCCATTACTCGCACCAAAACGAGGATTAAAGATGAAACTAATTTATCAAATAAAGGAAAATGATAATTTTTTTAATATCAAAGAATTGTTAAAAGTACATTTTAATATTTCAGACAGATTACTTCTTAAATTAAAAAAGAATAATAAAATATTTCTAAATGGAAATACTGCAAATGTTAATTCACAAATTCAGCATAATGATATTATTGAAGCAGTAATTGATTTTGAAGAAGATAATTCTAATATTATTCCAGTCGATATGAAATTAAATATAATCTATGAAGATGACGCATACTTGATTATTAATAAACCTGCTGGACTCCCTATTCATCCTTCTATGGACCATTTCACAGATAGCTTATCTAATGGCGTTAAATATTATTTTGATTCCATTAATTTAAAAAAGAAAATACGACCAGTAAATAGATTAGATAAAAACACATCAGGCTTAGTAATATTTGCAAAAAATGAATATATTCAAGAATGTTTAGTAAAACAGATGAAAGCAAATATTTTTTACAAAGAATACATTGCTATTTGTGAAGGTAAATTTGAAAATCTTAAAGGAACAATAAATGCACCAATTGCGAGAAAACAAGATAGTATTATAGAAAGATGTGTAAATGAATCAGGAGATGTTGCTATAACAGAGTATGAGGTTTTAAAATATAATGAGCAAAATAATTACTCGATTGTTAAATGCATTTTAAAAACCGGCAGAACTCATCAAATACGAGTACATATGAGTTATATTGGTCACCCAATACTTGGAGATACATTATATGGTCATGAATCCAAACTAATAAATAGACAAGCTCTCCATTCATATAAAACGAGTTTTGTTCATCCGCTAATTCAAAAAAGTGTATCATACACTGTTCCTCTTCCCTATGACATGAAAATTACTAGATAATGTTTATTCAAAAACACTATCTAGTAATTTTCATAAAGTTTTAATATCCCATTTTTTTATAAATCTTTTGCTTAATTGTAAGAATAATTGTACTAATTAATGCAAACACAATAAATATTCCAAATTCTTGCATGTTAATACTTGTAATCTGTAATAAATTTCTAAATAAGTATACTGCTAAAAAGAATCCTACAAATGTTGTTGTAAATAAGAATGCATGTAATTTATTAAATGGTATACATACTTCTAAAACTGCTAAAATACTTACAAATCCTATTAACAAATACATAATTGTTACTAATTGACCTTGAGCAATATTAAGTACAGGTGCTAAGAAAGTTAAAAACATAATATTTAACATTATTACTAAAGCAAAAGGTGCCGCATTTCGAAGAACCGTATGTAAAAATACACCTCTAACAGGCTTGTTGTTTGGCTCAAACGAAATAAAGAATGATGTGTATGCTTCTATTACTAAATCTATTAGTGTAATTTGTATTGGTATGAATGAGAAAGCAGTATTTGTTATTATGCAGAAAAGCGATAATAAAATTGAGTAAATTGTTTTTATAAAGAATATTCTTGCAACACTTGTTAAGTTATTTACTACTCTTCTTCCTTCCATTAATACATCTTTTAACACACTAAAATCTTGATTTAATAAAACAATTTGTGATACTTGTTTTGCTGCATCATTTGCTTCTGGAAGAGTAATGCTTAAATCTGCTTCTCTTAATGCTATTACATCATTTACACCATCACCTGTCATTGCAACTTGATGTCCTTTAGCTTGAAGAGCTTTTACAATAATGCTTTTTTGATGAGGTAGTACTCTTGCAAATATACTATATTGGTCAACTATATCAACTATTTCCGCATCTGAGTTTAATGTTGATAAATCAATATATGATTCATAATCTTCTAATCCTGCTCTTTTTGCTATTGTTGAAACAGTAATAGGGTTATCTCCAGAAATTATTTTAATATCAACTTCTTGATCTTTAAAATATCCAAGCATTTCCTTTGCATTTTTTCTTAGTGGATCTGCCAAAATGACAGATGCTATTATTGTTAAATTTGGAAGTTCCTCTGTTGTAACTGGTTCTTTCGTAAATCCAATACATAATGATCTTTTTCCGTCTTCTTGTGCATTCATTACAATTTTAGGTAATTCTATTCCTGCTTTTACTGTAAGTCTCTCAGGTGCACCAACAACTATTGTTCCTAAATCTTTAAATGTAACACTACTCCATTTTCTCTCTGACGAAAAAGATATATCACTTAATTTTTCAAATTTTGATTCACCTTTAAAATAATTTTTCAATGCCATAAAAGTACTATTACTATCATCAGTTTCATTTACATATGTGTTCATTATATTTTCGAAACTATCTGGTAAAACATTTTCATTGTATTTCTCTATGTCTATGACTTTCATTTTGCCTTCTGTAATTGTTCCAGTTTTATCTAAACAAAGAGTATCTACATGTGCTAAAGTTTCTACACTATATAAATCTTGTACTAAAACCTCTTTTTTGGCAAGCTTAATTACTCCTGCTTCTAATGAAATACTAGTTAGTAATACAAAACCTTTTGGTAGCATTCCAAGAAGCGCAGCTGCTGTTGCTATTACAGATTGCTGAAGAGTTACTTCTCTAAATACATACGCTTGTACAAATAAAATTACACCAACTGGTATTATTACAAAGCTTGTAAAGTTAGTAACTTTCTTCATTGAATTTAAAAGTTCAGAATTTACTTTTTTATGCTTTTTAGTAGCATTGATAATTTGATTTGCAAAATTATCGTCCCCTACTTTTTCAATTTTAGCATAACATTTTCCACTTATCACATAACTTCCTGAAAGTAGCTTATCATCTCTAGTTTTTAAAATTGTATCAGACTCTCCAGTAAGCAAAGATTCATTTACTTCTATTTCGCCTTCTAAAACATATGCATCAGAAGGAATTTGGTCACCTTGTGCTAATAAAATAACATCATCTAAAACTATTTCATTAATATCGACTTCTTTTTCTTTACCGTCTCTTATAACTTTGGCTTTAGATGCTGTTAAAATCGATAATTTTTTTACTAAATTTTTACCATGAATTTCCTGTATAATTCCTATTAATACATTCACAATTATTATTAGAATAAATACCATATTAGTATATGCATGTACTACTGCCAAAGCTATTGCAATAATTAAATTAAATAAGTTGAATAAAGTACATACATTATCTCGTACAATTTCAAAGTTAGACTTTAAATGATTTGTATTTGAACTATTTACTTTTCCTTCTTCTATTCTTTGTTTTACTTCTTCTTCACTTAAACCATTAAAATTTTCCATTGTTTTCATTCCTTTTTATTATAAATTATAATTTTTGTCCAATTTTTAAAGGCTCCGTATATTATATAATTATACTGCATTTTTGACAACCCTTTCATAAAAAAATTTTTTTATAAATATACTAGACTTTTTTTTGTTTTTTGTGTATGATTATAAAGAACTTATAGAAAAAAACAATTTATATTGTATGGAGGGATTATAAATGTCAAAAATTTTAAAAGTTATAGTTTTATTATTAATCACATTATTGTTTGTAAATACTGTAGTAATGGCTACAGATATTGATATGAATTTAGGAAATGATAATAATGGAATAGATGCAAATGCTGTAGACACAAATTCAGTTGTAGATGATTCTACAAATGCTAATGTTACAGATGTAGCTGGGCAGTCAGGCGATGTTGGTGGAACTGCGGCACCTTCTAGAGTAAGCAGTATTGCTCAAGAGAACATGAGTTTTTCAAATATTTTAAATATTATGGTAATAGCAGTTGGTGTAATTTTAATACTTTTTGCCATAGCAATTTTAATTAGATTAAAAAATTAATATTTATATTAATTAATAAAAATTTTTTTAATATCACAAAATTTGTGATATTTTTTTGTATATTTTATTTTAAATTAGAAATAATAAAGATAGAAACTCTTTTTAAAGTTGACAAATTTATCGAGGAGGTTTTTATCATGAAAAAAAGATTTTTGTTGGTTTCAATTGTCACACTATTACTTATATCTATTGCCATTCCAGTATTTGCAATGGACAATGTTGTTAATGGTATTAGAAATTTTGTTGGAGGAACAGAAAATGTTATAGAAAATGTAGGAAACAATGTTTCTAATGGTGTTAAAAGCGCCTTAAATACTGTAGGAGAAGGAACTCAAAATGTAATGACAGATGTAAGAGACGGTATGGATAATGCAGGAAATACAATGGCAGGTGCAGTCACAGATAACAACAATAGAAATGACGGATATACTGCCACAAGAACTTCAAGTGATGATGTTACAGTTGCAGGAATGACTTCAAATACTTGGACATGGATTATAGTTGCTATTACAATAGTTGCAATAGGAATTTTAATTTGGTCATATATGAAGCAAAGAAATAAAAATGACTTATATATTGATTCAGATGATCTATAATACAAAATGTGCGTTTTTAGGCACACAGCTAAAAAATTGGGGATAAATCCCCAATTTTTTGTTTTATAGGAAAAATCGAATATTTTGCCTATACACTTTTCTTATTTCCTATTTTATAGAATAGTTTGTATTTGACCATTATTTAATTGATTTTTTCTTTTCCTCTCATTGCTTTTCTCATTCTCAGTTCTGCATCTTTTTTTGCAATGTCTTGTCTTTTATCATATAGTTTTTTGCCTTTTCCAACTCCAAGTTCAATTTTTAAAAAGTTACCATTAAAATAAAGAGAAATAGGAACAAGTGTTAATCCTTTTTGCTTAATGAGTCCGGTTAATTTATTAATTTCCCTACGATTAAGCAATAGTTTTCTTGTTCTGAGAGGGTCTTTATTATATATATTTCCATGTTCATATGGACTAATATGTAATCCATAAATAAAAACTTCTCCATTTTTAATGTTAGCATAACTATCTTTTAAATTCACTTTTCCGTTTCTTATTGATTTAATTTCTGTGCCTGTTAACACAATTCCGGTTTCATATGTATCTTCTATTGTATAATTATGCTTTGCTGTTGGATTTGTTGCAATTATCTTCTTTGCCATTCTAGCCTCCATTCGAGCTAACTTTACGCTCTAACAAAAATTTAATTTATTATCTAGTAACTTAAGATAACTTGTTAGAGGTTAAAACCACCCATATATTTTAAGCCTTGTTACTAGATCCAAATACATCTCTTATTTTATGTTCTACAGTTTCTTTTATTAATTCTCTTGCAGGTTTTAAATAAGCTCTTGGGTCGAATTTTGAAGGTTCTTCACTAAACACCTTTCTTATTGCTGCTGTCATTGCTAATCTTAAATCTGTATCAACATTTATTTTAGATACTCCAGATAAACTTGCTTCATGTAATATTTCATCTGGTACACCTTTTGCTCCAGGTATATCTCCCCCATATTTATTACACATTTCTACAAGCTCTGGAATTACTGTAGAAGCCCCATGTAACACTATTGGAGTATTTGGTATTTTTTCTTTTACTTGTTTTAATATATCAAATCTTAATTTTGCTTCACCTTTAAATTTGTATGCTCCATGACTAGTTCCTATTGCTATAGCCAATGAATCACATCCAGTTCTCTCTACAAATTCTTTAGCTTGATCTGGATCTGTATACATAGCATCATCTGCAGAAACATTAACATCGTCTTCTATTCCTGCTAATTTTCCTAGTTCTGCTTCAACAACTACACCTTTTGAATGAGCATAATCTACCACTTTTTTAGTCAAAGCTACATTTTCTTCAAAATCATATTTAGAACCATCAATCATAACAGATGAAAATCCATTATCAATACACATTTTGCATGTTTCAAAGTCTGGACCATGGTCTAAGTGTAGTGCTAATGGAATATCATATTCTTCCAATGCTGCTTCAACCATTTTTCTTAAATATCCTATTCTTGCATATTTAATTGCACTTGAAGAAGCCTGTAAAATTACTGGAGAATTTTGAGATGCAGCAGCATCAACAATTCCTTGTATAATCTCCATATTGTTTACATTAAATGCTCCTATGGCAAATTTTTCTTTCATAGATTTTTCAAACATATCTTTTGTCGTTACTAATGGCATAAAAATTTCCTCCTTTATATTTAATACCGTCATTATATATCAAGTTTATGAAATAATCAAGAAAAAATTACTCGTCTCAAATTGAGACGAGAATGAAGATTATTTATAAGATGTTGGAATCGATTTAGCTAAACCAAATGGATTAACTCTAAAGACATAATCTCTTCCCAGAAGCGCTACCTCTTTTGGCCTAATCTCTTCCATTGCTCTTTGTGCAATTAAGTCCTTTGCATAATAGGCACCATGATTAAACACTAATAACTTTAAATCCTGAAATTTGCTTAAAAAACTAATTATTTCATCTGCCTTTGCATGTGCAGAATACTCTTTTGTATACAATACATCAGCAAATTTTTGCTTTAGAATTCCGTGCACTGTGACAGAATCACCATATTCTGTATCTTGTAATCTTCTACCCAAGCTTCCCTCTGGAGTGTAGCCGGTAAAATGAATTAAAGCATTTGGATTGCTAATATAATAAGGTATATACATTTGTGCAGGTCCAAATGAACCAGAACCAGAAGAAGTCACAATGATTTTCTGAACTTCGCTTTCTAAAATACTTGAGCGAACAGTTTTGTCCACATAATTAAAGTTCCTAGGAAGAAAATCTTTCATATCTTCCCTTATTCCCAAATCTTGATGAAGGTATGCTTCATTGTAACTAATGGATAATTTACCGTCAAGCCATATTTGAGTCATAGGATTAATGCGATTTTCATCTTGGCAACATTTAATATCATATAATACCTCTTGAGTTCTTCCAAGAGCATATGCTGGAACAATAATATTCTTTCCTTGAGAATTTGCAAGGCTTATGTTGTCTTTGAAAACTTTTTTTGTCTCTGACGAATCCTCATATCCATATGTTGATTCTGAAATAACTATAGTCGGTTGTTCAAATACAAAATCAGGTATTTGTCCCACATCAAAAAATCTATTACTAGTTTTAAAATCACCAGTAAAAAACAAATTGATATTTTCAAATCCAGGATAGCTAATTCGAGCTGAAATCATTGCTGCTCCAGGAATATGTCCATTCCCATAAAAAGTTACTTGAATATGATTTGCAGGCGAAAATGGTATACCATACTTACAATCAATGGTTTTGTTGCATACAGTTAAAACATCATCGCTTGAAAACAACTGCTTAGTTTTGTTGCGTTTAGCCTCTTTTTTTAAAATTTTTTGAGAATCAAATAAAGCATATGGCAACAAAATTTTAGTCGCTTTTGTAGAATAGATATTACCACTAAATCCCTTCTTGCAAAGAAGTGGTAACCGTCCTGTATGGTCAATATGATTATGTGTAACCAATTCAAAAGCTACATTTTCGCAAGAAAATGGGAAATCCAAATTATATTCCCTATATTCTTCTTCCTGAAATAATCCGCAGTCCACAATAAAATTTGTGGCCGTTTTGTCTGGAAATTTCACAGCCATTAAATAGCACGAACCAGTTACTTCTGGATTCAAAGCCATTATGTCTACATGAAAAGGGTCTTTCCGTCTCATAAACTTGTTCCTCCTTAAAATTATTTATTTTTATGGAGCCACAAATTCTCTCCATGTTTCACATTATATACCATATTGTTATCTAATACAAGTAGTATTAGGAAAAAATAGCTTAGAGAAATATATTTTTTTGTCTTATGTGTTATTTCCATTTCTATAACTACTACACATTGACTCATCTGATTGTTTAGTATTACATCCTATAATAGGTGTAACAATAATTTGTTCTAATTTGCATTCTTGACAAGAATCATCATTGTATTTACAGCTAGTAACTGTACAATTAATTTTTTGATTTTTTTCCATAATAAAATAGCCTCCTTTATTATTTAATAATAATAGTATGGCTATTTTAATCAAATTTATTATTTTTTTCAAAATTTAATTGTTTTAAGAATTATTTTCTTCTATGCAATTACAGTTCATTGGCTGTTTAAACCCAAGATACCATGTAATACCATTTCTATTTTGATTTATTTCATTGCTTCTTTCTAATAGAGCTTCAAATGTTTGTGGAGCTGGCATTATGATAGGTTCACATGGAACCCAGTTTGCAGGCATTGCAGCATTATTACTATCTGCCATTTGTAATGCTTGTAAAGCTCTTAATATTTCAGGAATAGATCTTCCAACATTCATTGGATAAGTAAGAATTAATCTTATTATTCCATTATCGTCAATAATATATACGCATCTAACTGTTTCTGTGTTGCTTACATCATTTGAAATCATGCCATATTTTCTGGCAATTTCTCCATTTCTATCAGCTATTATTGGAAATGGAATTTTTATTCCAGTTCTACGATAAATATCATAAACCCACGCCAAATGTGAAGCATTTGAATCTACACTTAACCCAATTAAGCATGCATTTAAATTCTCGAAGTATGTATTTGCTCTTGCAAATGAAATCATTTCTGTTGTGCATACGGGGGTAAAATCTCTAAATGTGGGGATAGCTATATTAATTTTTCAATATTTCCTATAGTATACAATGGTATATTAATAAGTTTTTCTTCTTCCCTATAATTAGACATTGATGTTCTAACATTTTTTGTTGTTTTATATTTTTCAATAAATGTTTTTAAACTTTTTGCTTGTAGATTTTCCGATGCTTTTACTTCTATAGGAATCACATTACTACCTAATTGTATTAAAAAATCAATTTCTGCAGTGGCTCTTTCTGCACTCCAATAAAATATTGGAATATCTTTGTTTGATTTTAATTCTGTTAAAACAAATTGTTCAGTAAAAGAACCTTTAAATTCAGTAAAAATTTCATTACCTTCAAGTAATATTTTTTCATCTAATCTTGTTATAGCGCCTAAAATTCCAACATCAAGAATGTAAAGTTTAAATGCACTTGTATCTTGATAAGCTATTAATGGAATATTAGGTTTAGTTACTCTGTCAACTTTATATATTAAACCACAATCAATTAGCCATGATAAAGCTAATTCATATTCTTTTGCTCTTGCCCCTTCTTTAATCAGACCATATATAAATTTCTTATTTTCTTTTGCTAGTTGAGCTGGGATACTATTCCACAACATTTTTAGTCTAGGAACAATTTCGTTTGGTGCATGTTTTGAAAAGTCTTCTTCATATGCTTGTAATAACTTTAATTGTATGCTTCTAACTTGCTTATAATCTTTAGTTTCAATATATTTATTTACTGCTGCGGGCATACCACCGATGAAATAATATTCTCTTAAATATGAAATAAATTTATCTCTAAAAATATTTATTAAATCCCAATCTTTTTCATTTAATATAGTTACTAATTTTTCTTCTCCTATTGCGAGTAAAAATTCCTGAAAATTTAATGGATATAAATCAATGAAATCTACTTTTCCAACAGGAAATGAAGTTCCTTCATGTAAAGCAACACCTAAAAGTGAACCTGCTGCTAGTATGTGAAATTGTCTTGCATTTTCACAAAAGTACTTAAGTGAGGTTAATGCTTTAGGCACTTCTTGAATTTCATCAAAAATTAATAATGTATCTTGTGCATTAATATCAATTTGTGTTTCTATTTTTAGGCCTTGTATAATTCGATCAATATCAAAATCTCCTTCAAATAGTCTAGCCATTCTATTATTTCCATCAAAATTGACATATGCAACTTTTTTATAATTATTTTTCCCGAATTCCTTCATAATCCATGTTTTTCCAACTTGTCTAGCTCCTCTTATAATTAAAGGCATTCTGTCTTTAGAA
>CALXZF010000036.1 GCA_944393165.1 uncultured Clostridia bacterium | reverse complement strand
ATAAATCATCTTACGATGCGGAAAAAGTAACAGGAATAGGAAGAACGTGTATTGGTGGATGTTGCAGAAAAGAACATCATACTGCAGGAGGGTATATTTGGAAATTTGCAGAAGAAGATAAACCTATAATAGAAAAATTAGATACAACATCAGAAAATACCTTATTTACAATGGAATGCTTTACGGGAATACCAGAAAAAGCACAAGATTGGAATTTTAATGTTTTAAAAGATAAATTAAATGAAGTAATAGAATTTTTAAATAGAAAGGAAAATAAATAAATAATAGAAGAATTTAATTATAGAAAGAACGAAACAGGAATATATATTGAAGCCATGATGAAAGATTTTAATGAGCGGTGGTAAAACACATACAATAAGAATAGTAATTATACTATTCTTTTGTTTTGTGGTAAAATATATATGAGGTGTATTATATGAATACACAGAAATATATTAAAATAATTTTATATAAAGTATCATTAAATCACGATGTAAATCTAACAACAATAGAAAAATATAATAACGGTGAATACAAAAGAACAATTATTTTAAATATTGATGGAGAAAAAGAATATTTTAGCAACACATATATGCTATTAGATTTTCTTCAAGGATATATAGGAGAGTGATAATTATTGGCTAGAACTAAATTAACTGACAAGCAAAAGAAAAAGATTATCGCTGATTATATGGAAAACGGAAATTATAGAGAAACAGCTAGAATAAATAATGTAGCTGTTGATACAGTTAGAAGAATAATATTAAAAAACAAAGATAATAAAGATTTCGTAAAAAAAAGTACAGAAAAAAAGGAAGAAAATACTAAAGATATATTAGAATATATGGATAATATTGCCGAAAAGCAAAAAAAAATAATTGATTTGTCTTTAGATGTTTTAGAGCAAAAGCTTTCTAATCCTGATTTGTTTACCAATATAAGAGATGTTGCTATTGTATATGGAACTATATTTGATAAATCTTTAAAATATAAAGAAATGAAATTAAGAGAAGAAGAAATGAAATATAAGAACACCACTACACAAGAAACTCTTGATAAACTAGATGCTTTGTTGGAGGAACAAAAGAATGCCTACATGGACTAAGAAACAAAAAGAATATGGATTAAATGCTAATCATAGGTGGAATGTTAAATTAGGAGCGGTTCGTAGTGGTAAAACATTTCAAGATAAAGAAGATATAATACCTAGAAGAATAAGAGAACGTGCTAATAAGGATGGTCTTGTATTTATAATTGGTGTAACAGAAGCAACTGTTGAACGTAATGTATTAAGACCTATGCGTGATAAATTTGGCAATAATTTAGTAGGAACAATAAACAAAAACAAAGTTTGGCTATTTGGCGAAGAATGTTATTGCTTAGGTGCTGAAAAGATAAATCAAGTTGCTAAAATACAGGGTGCAAGTATTAAATACTTATATGGTGATGAAGTTGTAAAATGGAATAAAGAAGTATTTGATATGATTAAATCAAGACTAGACCAGCCTTATTCGTGTGCTGACTTAACAGGAAATCCAGAACAAAAGACACATTGGTTTAAAGAATTTATTGAAAGTGATGCAGATATATACGTGCAACACTATACAATAGATGATAACGACTTTTTAAGCATAGAATTTAAAAAAAAAAAAAAAAAAGAATATGAAGGAACTGTATTATATAACCGTTACATATTGGGGCAATGGTGTAATGCAGAAGGGCTTATTTATAAAAGATTTGCAGACAATCCACAAAAATACAAATGGACTAAAAAGAAAGAAAATGGTGAATATGATTTACCACATGGATATACAATAATTGGTATTGACTATGGTGGAAACAAGTCAGGGCAAGCCTTTGTGTGTACCAGAATAAGTTATGATTTTAAATATGTTATTGCTTTAGGAAGCGAAAAACACATGGGAGATATAGATCCTGACAAATTAGAGCAATTACAGATAGAATTTGCAAAAAAGATGATGTATAAGTATAATTGTGATATAGATTATATGTTGCCCGACAATGAAGAAGTAGTACTTATTAGAGGGTTAAGAAGAGCAGTTGAAACAAACAATCTCAATACTTTGGTTAGAGGATGCGTTAAAGAGCCAATAAACGATAGAATAGATTGTGGAAGAACTATGATTGCTTACGACATATTTTACTACATAGAAGAGGAGTGTGATACGTTAGTAGAAGCCATATCAAGTGCTTTATGGGATAGCGAAAAAAATGAAGATACAAGATTAGATGATTTTACCACTGACATTGACACAATAGACGCATGGGAATATAGTTGGTGTAAATTTATAAGAAAAATTAATGACATGATTGAAAGAAAGAGGAGTGATAATATATGCTAAAGAATATATTTCTTTGGATAATTCAAAATGTTTTTAAAATTAAAACTGAAACTGAACAAAAAGAAGTTGACAAAAACCAAGAATACGCAAGAGATTATGAAGACATTAAAAGTATTAATTTTAATGCTATATTTAGTAATAAGTTATCTAATTATGTAATGAGTGATAGTGAACTATCTATTGAAGGAGAAAATGCACGAGTAGAACTATTAAATAAAACAGGACAATCAATGTGGAAAAATTTTAAAAAGATCGTTTCTATGGGATTCGGTTACGGAGGTATAGTTTTAGTTCCTTATGTAAAAGGTGGAAAATTATATTATAGTAAAGTTCCACAAAACAGATTAACTATTGACCAAACTGATGGTGATTTAATTACAGGTGCCACTATACTTGCAGAAATTAAAACTATAACAGGGACAATAAAAACAACTAGATATTTTAGGTGGACTAATTATAAGATAGAAAATAATAATTTAACAATAACACAACAATTTACTGATGAAAATGGAAACCCAATTCCAGTACCAGATTTTTGGGCAAATATTCAACAAGTACAAGTTATTACTAATGTAGATAGAGCATTATTTGGTTATATTAAATCGCCCATTAATAATAGAATATCAAATGATAAATATGGTGTACCTATTACTTTTGGGTGTGAAGAAACCATACTAGAAATAAGAGAATGCTTGCAACAAATTCAAAGAGAGTTTAAATTAAAAGAATGTTTTGTTGGCGCAGACTCTACTATGTTTGATGGCAAAGATGGACTTCCTAGAAATGGAATATTTAGAAAAGTGGATAGCGGAGAAAATGGATTCTTTGAAGTATTTGATCCAGCAATTCGTGAAAGTTCTTACTATGCAAGACTACAAGAACTTTACAAAAGATTAGAACACGAAGTAGGAACAAGTTATGGAATACTTAGTGATGTTCAAACACAAAATGCTACGGCTACAGAAATAAAGAGAAGTATGTACGATACGTTTAATATTGTAGATGACATGAGAACCAATATTGAAAAAGGATTAGAAGATTTCTTCTATGCTTGTAATGTGTTAGCAAATGCTTATAGTTTAAGCCCTATGGGGGAATATGAGTTATCGTTTAACTGGAGTTATACACTACTTGAAGATACACAACAAGAATTTAGTCAATTAGTACAAGGAATGAACCAAGGCGTTATTACTAAAGAAGAATTAAGAATGTGGTTACGCCCTGATGAAGATATAGACCAAGCAAAACAAGTTATACAAGAAATAGAAAGCAAACAAGCACAAGAAGAGCCATTTATGGAATAATAGGAGGTAAATATGAAAATAAATAGTTATCCTACTGGTGGAGAAAATATTGAAAAGTCTATAATTGCGATAGGGCAATCATTAATTGCTAGAGCAAAAGAAATATCAAAAGATATAGATAAGGTTACAAGTATAACGATATATGCTAATATAAATCCTTGTGAAATAGTAAATTTTGATATAACTAAAAATTACACAGCAATTTATGAAGAAATAGTTGAAGAAAAGAATAGCAATTAGTCTATTCTTTTATTTATGTGATATAATTAAATAGGTGGTATATATGCTAACTGAAAAAAACTTTGATGATCTAGTAAATGAAATAATAGAAATGTATATGGATATAGAAGTACAACTAATAAAACTTATTGCTAGTAAATTAGAATTTGCTGATAATGTAAAGCCTAGTATAGAATGGCTACTTAATGAATTAAATAAAATAGGTGCATTAAATAATGAAACATTAAAGATAATTGCTAAATATAGTGGAAAGAGTGAAGAACAGCTAAAAGTAATGTTAAATGAAGTAGGATTCAATGCTTTTCCTAAAGTAGAACAGACTGAAATATTTAAAAATAATCCTATAATACAAAACATAATTAAAAATTCATTTAATGAAGTAACGAATAATTTTGTTAAAATAAATCAAAACATTGTACAAGGAGTTAAAGAAGCGTATACGCAAGTATTAAATCAGGTGTATTTAGAAACGACAACAGGAATATATGATTACCAAACTTCATTAAGAAGAGCAATGGATAAAATGACAGATAGAGGTATTACAGTAGCAACTTACCAATCAGTAGATAAAAATGGTAATGTAATAACTCGTAATTACTCAATAGAAGGAATTATAAGGCGCGATTTAATGACGCAGGTACATCAACTAGCAGGCAACGTTAATCAACGCATAATAGAGGAATTAGAGCCACCTTACATTAAGATAACTGAACACTTAAATTGTCGTGAACAACATTTACCGTGGCAAGGTTGCTATATTAAACCAGAAGATTTAGTTGACGTTACTGATTATGGTAGCATAACAGGATTAGAAGGAATAAATTGTCGACACTTACATTTTGCTTATTTTGGAGAAGTCGATGAAAGAAAATATAAAATAGTAAATGGAAAAAAAGTATTTACACAAGACAAAGATATACCAGATAAAGAAGCCGAAAATCAATATAAATTAGAACAAAAGCAAAGAGCAATAGAAAGAACAATAAGAAAATATAAACGTAGAGCAGAGGCATATCAAAATAATGATGAAGAAATGTTTAAAAAAGCCAACAGTAAAGTAAGAGAATGGCAAAAAGTAATGAGAAATTTTATAGACAAAAACCCAGAATTAAGAAGGCAATACATAAGAGAAAGGATATGATAAAATGGAAAATGGAGTATGGAGAACAGTTGGAGGAAGAAGAATATTTATAAAAGAAGGACAAGATTTAGAAACAGCTATGAAAGAAAGTGGAAAATTTGAAAACAAAAAAGAAAACGTTAAAAAAGTAAAAAATTTAAAAATGAAAGATATGTCAGAAGAAGACAAAAATGTACTATACGAATATACTGAAGGATATTATAATTTTACAAATGTTGCGTTAAGAAATAATGAAGATTTATCTAATTCAAAGCAAGTTATTGATTTAGACAATGCAATTAAAAAAGGATATATTGAAGAAGGAGAATTATATAGAACAGCAAACATAAATGAATTAGGCATTAAAACAGATGATATTTGGGATAGAACTAATAATTTAACTTCAAATTATACTAAAGATATAGAATACGGAAGCAAAGAATATGATGAAGCTGTTTACAATTCTTACATCGAAAGCAATAAACAAACATATAATTTAATAAAAAATAGTTTAAAAATTAATGATGAATTTGATGATAAAGCATTTAAAAGTACATCAAAAAGTGAAGAAATTGTAAATAAATATCAAAATATTTATGTAAGCGAAAAATACGGAAGTGTCCCATCTCCAACTCAAGCTTTAATAAAATATAATGTAAAAAGCGAAATAAACGCAATTGATATTGGAAACTCTAGTTATGTTAATGATCAAAAAGAAATTCTTTTGCAAAGAAACACAAAATCAAAAATAACAAAAATAGAATTTAGTGATAAATATAATTGCACTTATATAGAAATGGATTTGTATAAATAAGCTATTTTGTGTTTTTTTTATTATATGATATAATAATATTAGCAAGGGTAAAATATTGCTAAAATCGTGTGATATAGCAACGACAGGACTAATAAATTATAAAATCACGCGTGGACACGACCACGAAAAAAAGTGAAGGAGGTTATAATATGAGAGAATTTTTGAAAGGGCTAGATTTAGACAAAGAAACTATTGATACTATTATGGCTGAACATGGAAAGTTAATTACTGAAGAAAAAGAAAAAAATCAAGAATTAACAAACAAAGTAAAAGACTATGAAAGTAAAATTAGTGATTTAAGTTCTAAAGCAGAAGCCAACACAAAAGTTCAAGAGGAGTTAGAAACTCTAAAAAATGAAATTGCTGAAAAAGAAGCAAAACGTAAAGCCGAAGAACAAGATAAAATATTAACTAACAATATTTTAGAATTATTTGGCGATAAGAAATTTACTAGCGACTATGCTAAAAATGGACTTTTAAATGATATTAAAAATGGATTAAACTTACCTGAAAACAAAGGCAAAGGTATTCAAGAATTATTTGATAGTTTAACTAAAGATAGAACAGGAATATTTGAAAATGAAAACAAGATCCAAGATATGGCTCCTATGGAAAGTGTAGAAAATGTTAGTGAATTAAAAGGTGGATTAGATATTAAACTAAATCCAATGTTTAAAAATTATAATTAGAAAGGATGAAAATTTATGGCAAACACAATTAATAGTGCTTCAAAATATGAAAGAGAATTAATCGAATCATATGTTGAAAATTCTTATGCAGCACCATTCATTACTACAAATGTACAATTTTTGGATGGTAAAACTTTCCACTTTACTGCATTAACAACAAGTGGATACAAAAATCATAGTTTAAATGGAGGATGGAACAGAGGAGATGTTGTTGAAATAGACAAATCTTATACATTATCACAAGATCGTGATATTGAATTTTTAGTTGATAAAAGACAAGTTGATGAAAGTAATCAAACTGCTTCAATTGAAAATGTTTCAATGGTATTTGAACAAAACAATGCAACACCTGAAAAGGATGCTTATTTCTTTAGTAAAGTTGCAACTGAAGCAACTAACGCTACTTTAAAAACATCAACTGCAGTAACAAGTTATACATCAGCAAATATTTATACTAAATTAGTTGAATTTATCGGAAAAGTTAGAAGATATAGAAATAAAGGTTTAATTGTATATCTTGCACCTCAATTAATGGATTTATTGGCATTATCTACTGAATTAAATCACAATATGGAAGTAACATCTATTGTTGCTGATGGAAAAGCAATTCAAACAAGAATTACAAGAGTTGATGGCGTACCAGTTATTGAAGTAATTGATGATGATAGATTTTATTCTTCATTTGATTTTACAAGTGGATATAAACCAGCAACTGGTGCTTATAAAATTAATATGTTAGCTTGTACACCTTTAACAACTAAAATGGTTCCAAAAATTGAATCAATTTATTTCTTTGCACCTGGTTCACACACTGTAGGCGATGGATATTTATATCAAAATCGTGCACACTATGACACATTTGTTTTCCCTAATGGTAAAGATGGAAAAATCGATTCAATTTATGTTGATTTAGATACTACTGCTGTTGCTGAAGAATAATGATAAGAATACAAAAAGACAATATTCAATTAAGAATTGATGAGTCTGAATTAAAATATTATAAATCACAAGGCTATGAAGAAGTACCTAAATTAAAAGAAGAACCATTAAAAAAAATCGAAATTTCAAAAAAGGAAAAAGTAGAAGATAAAAAATCTAAATAGGAGGTGTTGATATGGAAAGTTATGTCGATTATGAGTTTTACATAAATACTTATAAAGGCAGTAAAATAACCTCCAAAGAAGAATTTGATAAATTAAGTTTAAGAGCAACACAATATGTAAAAGAACACATATTTAATAGAGATTTTACTAATTATCTTGATAAAGACTATTCAAATGAAGTAAAATATGCTACTTGCTCTTTAGCTGAAATTGAACAAGATTATCAAAAAGGGCTTGAAGAATTGTCTACTGGAAACATTAAAAGCGAAAGTATTGGTGATTATTCAAGAAGTTTTGGTACAAAAGAAGAACTAATCAATAATACTAATTCTAAAAGAAATGAAGAATTAAAACTATATTTAGCAACTACAGGATTGTTATTTAGAGGTCTTGACCATGTTTAACCAAGATTTAACTATCGTTAATAAGTGGTTTAATAAAGAAACTAAAAAAGATGAATATAAAACACATTATTTAAAAGGTTTCTTTAGTTCTAGTCAAGGAGTTTCAATAAGCAATACTAACTTAATAAAAAATGATGGCTTTACTGCTAGAATTTTAATAAGTGAAAGTGGTTATCAAACTCCTAAAGAATTTCAAAGCAATCCTGTTGGTTGGACTTTACAAAATGATGATTACATTGTCAAAGGAAAAGTAAATGAAGTGTCAACTATTGCTAAATTAAAAGAGGACTACCAAGAATGCATGAAGATTACTAATGTTGCTATTAAAGACTACTCAAGTAATTCTATGAAACATTATTCAATAAGCGGGGAATAATGAAAACTATTATTGCGTTTAGTGTACCTCAAAAAGAAAAAATAATAGAGCATTTTGGACTTGACATTGGTGGTAGAACACAAAAGGTAATAGATAGCCAATTTATGGCTTATTTAGAGCCTTATATGCCAAAAGATACAGGAACAATGATAGATTTAATGTTTGCACAAAATCAAGCAGGAAGTGGTGAAATAAACATAAATGTACCATATGCTGATTATGTAAACACAGGTGCATCAAAAACTGGAAAACCACTTAATTATCAAGGAGCCCCAATGCGTGGAGCCAACTTTACTGAAAGAATGTTAGCAGACCACTTTGAAGATATATTAAACAACGCTCAAAAAGAGGTGAATAGATGATAGATAGTATTAGAGAATACATTGCTAAATGTCCTTATTTAAAAGAATATGTTGAAATAAACGTTGACTACTTAAAAGATAAAGTAGTATCTTATTCTGTTAATCCTAGTGTTGGATTTGATCCAGTAGTAAGTGAAGATATAATAGGTAATCAAGAAAAACAATTTTTGTTTACTTTTGACAGTAAATTATATTGGAATAGTGAAGTTCAAAATAATATAGATAATTCTAAATTTTATGAAGATTTTAGTAATTGGTTAGAAGAAAATAACAAAAAAGGAATATTCCCTACTTTGGACAAAGGAGAATATCCTACAAAAATACAAGCATTGACTAACGGATATATATTTGCAACAAATAGTGATGAAGCAATATACCGTATTCAATGCAAATTTGAATATATGAAGGAGGGAAATTAATGGCAGGAATGAAAACTGTTAAACGTAGTGAAATTGTAGGTTTTATCAATGTTAAACCAGGTACTGCTGGAGAAGGAACTTACGATTGGAAAATATTTGGTAATGGTGTTACTACTGCATCATACGCTTATAATCCACAATCAACTACTGAAACATGGATTATAAATGACAATGCAACTACTACACTAGACTCTTACCAATTTGCTATTGATGGTGAACAAACTTGTTTATTCGGCGACCCAGTATTTGATTTTATTGATGGTTTAAGATATAAATTAGCTGTTGGTGGAGATGCTGAAACTCAAGTATTACTTGTTGATAAATATAGTGTTACTGAAGATACTAAATTTAGAGCACAAGTATTTAATGTTACAATTGCAGTAAATGAATTTGGTGGAGATGGTGGTGCAACACCTAAAATCACTTATACAATAAGTGCAAATGGTGATCCTAAACAAGGAACTGTTACAATTTCTGGTGGAACACCAACTTTTGAAAAAGCAGCTTAAAACCTATTATGGGAGTGGGATTAATTCCCATTCCCTATTTTTAATGAAAGGAGAATATAATTAATGGAGAATTATATTAAAGTTGAAAGAAAAAATATTTTTAAATTAGGAATTTTAGATGAAGAAGGAAATCCAAAACTAGATGAAAATGGAAAAGAATTGTGTTTAGAATTTGATTTGGCAGATGTAGAACTGCCTTTAAAATTAAATAAGTGTGAACATTTAATAAGAAAAGCACAAAGAGATTTTAGGAATAAGGTAATTATAATAAATAAAAAAGAAGATAAAAAAGGTAAAATGCTATTATCTAGTAACGAAGAAGAAAAAATAAAAGCATTAAATGAGTATTATGATGCTATGGAAGAAGCAATTGATTTATTTATTGGAAAAGGCGGAACACAAAAAGTATTTGGAAGTCGTAGATACTGGGAAATGTACGAAGATTTAAGCGAAATGTTAAAACCATTTTTACCTAAATTAAAACTTGATTTTGATAGTATGGCTGATAATATTATAAAAAAATACTCTCAATCTTCTTCAAATGTATTAAAAGATGAATAATTATACTGAAAACCCAAAATTTGTTGAGGTAAATGGCAATAAATATCTTATAAATACCGATTTTAAAACCGCTTTAAAATGTGATGAAATTGCAAGAGATGTAAATATTAATGATATTGAAAGAGCTTTAGCAATTATTTATTTATTATTTGGAGAAAAAGCAGTTAAAAATAGTAAAGATTGGGAAAAATTATTAAAATTAGCTATAAAATATATACAATGTGGAAAAGAAGATAAAGAAAGTGAAGAAAAAGAACCAGATATGTCTTTTAAACAAGATTGGGGCTATATACAGGCAAGTTTTATGTCAGATTATGGAATAGACATATCTAATGCAAATATTGACTGGTGGACGTTTTACAGGCTAATAGAAGGACTTACTGAAAATAGTATTTTAAATAGAGTTAGATATGTTAGAAGTTATGACATTTCACAAATAAAAGACCAAAAAGAACGCAACGAATGGATAAAAAGAAAAAAAGAAGTTGAACTTAAAAGAGAAAAAACTTTAGAAGAACTAGAAATGGATAAATTATTTGACAAACTAATGAAAGGAGAGTGATTTATTTATGAATGGTTACTTAAAAATTAAAACAACTATTGACAATACAGGCGTAGATAAACAAATAGAACAATTAGAAAGTAAATTAAATGACTTGAAAGCTACATTATCAATAGCAAGTGAAAATGATGGTATATTAAGTGAATCAGAAATACTTGAAACTGAGGCACAAGTTGAGAAATTAACTAATCAATTATCAAAGTTAAAAGCAAAACAAATGGAACTTGATAACGAAAATTGGGCTAACATAAACAAAAATATTGAAAAAGCAAATAAAGGAATAACATCAACTATAAAAAAAGTAGGTAGGTGGGCTTTAGCGATATTTGCTGTTGAAAGTGCTTATGGTTTTATATCAAGTACAATGACAAGAGTTTCTGATTTAAATGAACAATTAGGTGCAAACATAGAGTATGTTAGAAATTCTTTAGCATCGGCGTTAATGCCTTTAATTGAATACATAGTAAATTTAGTTGTTAAATTATTAGGATTAATAAATGCTATATCAATATCTTTATTTGGTGTAGATTTATTTGCAAATAATATGGCAGATAGTCTTAATAACGCTAATAGTAGTGCTAAATCATTAAAAAAATCATTAGCAGGATTTGATGAAATGAATATTTTAAATGAAGATGGAACTACAAATGGTGTTGGAGCTACACCTACAATAAATATGCAAAATGCAACAAAAGAAATGACTAAATGGTTTGATAATATAAAGAAAAAATGGACTAATTTAGGAAACGAAATGGCTCAATATCTAGCAAATCCTAGTTTATTTACTGATACTTTTGGAGCTTGGGGAGTAGCAGTAATGGGATTTACTTATATTTTTTATGGATTGTGGGAAGTAGTTCAAGGTGTATTTCAAGGAATATATGGGCTTATTCAAACTTTAGTTGGAGTATTTACTGGAAATCAAGAATTAATAAGTGAAGGCTGGCAAAATTTTTGTGATGGCTTATGGAACATAATTAAAGGAGCTTGGGATATTATAGTAGGAATTTTTGTAACAGCTGCGGGTTTAATAATCGGTTTAATATCAGAATTAATATCAGGTATTCAAGGAATATTTTTAACCCTTGTTAGTTTTATTTATAATAGCATTATAATGCCAATATATAATTTCTTTGTTTGGTTATGGGATGGAATAAAAAGTATTTTTAGTAATGTTGCAAGTTTCTTTTCAAATGTATTTAGTGCAGCTTGGGACGGAATAAAAAATGCCTTTAGTGGAGCTAAAAGTTTCTTTTCAAATATTTTAAATAGTATAACTACTGCTTTTAAAAGCTTTGGATCAAAAGCTGGTCAAGTAGTAAGTTCTGCTTTTAAAACTGCAATAAATGGTGCTTTATCTCTTGTTGAAAGTATATTAAATACACCAATAAAAGCAATAAACGGCTTGTTATCAATTATAAATAAAGTTCCAGGAATAAATATACCTAAAATAAATACAATAAAGCTTCCTAGGCTTGCAAGTGGTGGTATTGTAAATAATCCTGGCAAAGGAGTTATGATGGGCAATTATATAGCAGGTGAAGCAGGAAGAGAAGGTATTTTACCTTTAAGTGATCCAACTGCAATGGCACAGCTTGGTAAAGAAATAGGAAAATGGATAACCGTAAATAATACTTCTAATACATATTTAGATGGAAGATTAATTCAAAGAAATCAAGCTAAAGTAAGAGAAGAACTTTCTTTTGCAACTAATGGAGGTATTTCATGATAGAAAAAGATAGTATAAAAATAGATGGTGTATCAATGGGGCAATATTTAACTGGTGCTACTATTGGCTATTATAAATTATGGTCAAGTGATAGTGGAAGAAATATGGCAGGAACTAATACTGGAACATTAATTGGAATATTCCCAAAAATACAACTAACTTTTAGAACTTTGACAGATGCTGAATTATCAATTATACTTAAATTAGTAAATAAGTCTAATATGACACTTACTTATT
>CALXZF010000035.1 GCA_944393165.1 uncultured Clostridia bacterium | reverse complement strand
AAGGACAAATCTATTAAAAAGTATGAGAATAAAAAAAATGAGGGGACAATTATGATGAAGAAATATAGTGATAATGAAATTATTAAGATAGAATTTAAAAAGTAGATAAAAGACAGTAAGAAGCAATAATCTTATTTAAAATTATTGCTTTTCCATACTATATTGTTAATTTATTTTATAAAATGTTTGCATCAAAAATTCTTTGTCTGGAACAGATTTATCATTGTAATCTTTTATTAGATTTAATTTATCATATTCTAAAGACTTAAAAATACAATTTTTTAATATTTTATTACTAATTTCTAATATTGCAAAGTCTACTGTACCTTTTTTTGAACAACCAAGACTTCCAGGATTTATAAATAATTTATTGTCATGCTCTATATATAATTTTTCATGAGTATGTCCAAATAAAATAATATCAACATTATAAGTTTTATAATCATTTGTAAATTCATCAAGATTTCCAGTATATATTAATGGCATTCCTTGTATATTATTTTTCCTAGAATGTATCATCAAAATATTTAATCCTTCTATTGTAATTATTCTTTCTTGAGGAATTTTTTGTACTTCTATGAAATTCTCTTTCATTTGCCTTTTCGTCCATATTCTATGCTTGTTTTCATTATTGCTTTCATTATAATCAATTTCAAACAAGCTAGTTTCATTATTACCAATTATATTTATAAACCTATTGTCATTTAGTATTACTTCGGACACTTCAAATGGATTTGGACCAATTTGAACAAAATCTCCTAAATTTAATACAGTATTTATTTTTTCTTGATTGATATATTCTAAAAATTTGTCTAAGGCATATGTATTTGCATGAATATCTGCTACTATGGCTATTTTATTGCTCATTTACTTTTATTCTCCTCTAAATGAATTTGCTGAGACAACATCTTTTTCATAACTGTTCCCAACTACACACTCTTCAATAACTAATTAGTATTTGTACTAATTAGAATTTTTAACAGCTAAATTATATTATCTTATACAGGTATTGTCAACTTTTTATGTTTGTAACATTGTTCTATCCTATTTGCCTTCATTAAATTTTCTTAATTCCTGTAAATATTCTCCAATTACATCTCTAGATTCTTATTCTATTGTATCATTAGTTTATTATAATAAATTTGTAATAAGTCTAAATCTAGTTACCCAAACAAAAGAGTGGCAACTGCCACTCTCCAAAAATCACACAAAATTTCTTTATACTATCCTTGCGCCGAAAGGCATTAAAGATAATTTCGCAATTTTAAAAAACTGTAGTCCAAATGGGATTCCCACAATAGTTATGCACCATAGGGCTCCAAATAAAAAGTTTTCAATTGCCATTGGAATTCCAAAGAATAGTGATTTTTTTGCCTTAGTTAATTCACTTTAGAAATAAACTAATGCATTTTTTACGAAATACTTTTCAAAGTATTCTCTTAAATTATATCATGTTTATATGGTTTTTGCTATTCTTTTGAACAATCCTTTTCTTACATTTTTGTAATATTATTAATCTTTTATTTTAACTCCTATTAAGTATAATAAATCCAGAGCTTGCATTTGGTCTATTATTGCTCCTTTTATATCATCAATTGATATTGCAATTCCTTCTATGTTAGCATTTGATATGTCAATATTTTTCAAACTTGTTTTAAAGAATTGTGATTGAGTTAAATCTGCTTTCTTAAAATAAACATTTTTTAGCTTATTCTCCTGGAAATAGCTATTTCTTAATATTGTATCATCAAATACTACTCTTTCTAAACTTGCTAATGACAGGTTTATATATTTAGCATTTGTACCTATAAAAGAAACATTATATAATATGCTATCAGCAAGATTTGCCCCTTCTAATTTGCAATTATTGAATTCACATCTAATAAATGTTGAATTCATAAAAGATGTATTTGCAAAATTGCAGTTATCAAAAATAACATCTTTAAATGTAGCCTTTTCTAATTTACTGCTTAGAATAGTTATTTTATTAAATTTACAATATTCAAATTCAACATCATAGAGCTCAATTTCATATTTTTCTTCACATTCAAATTGAGCTCTTTCTATTTTTTTCTCTTGAAACTTTTCCATTACTTGGTCAAGTTTTTCATTCTGTAAATCATTTAAAAACATTTTTTGCGGTTTTAAAATATTAATATCTTGCTGTTTCACTTTTTATTTATCACTTCCAGGTTTTAAAGCTTTGCTATTTGCTTCTTTACTAAGCATTTTTTTAGCTAATGCACAAATAATTGGATTTGTTGCAGAAATTGCTTCAAGATTCTTTTTTAAACCTAATGTTTTTAAGCAAGTATCTGTATAATCTACTACCATATCTAATCCAGATACAAATGAAGCCATGTCTGAATTTAAAAATACCATAGGTCCTGCCATTTCTTCTGATGTTGCAAGTCTTCCAGCAAGTCCTGCTTGTGCAATCAAAGCCTCTTCACTGCCTATCATATCTTGAAACTCTTGTTTCATTCCAGTATCTGTTGAGCCTGGCAATACATTGTTAACCCTTATACCCATTTTTGCAAATTCTACCGCTTGTTCACATGCGAATTGTGAAGCACATCTTTTTGAATACATATATGCAAATGTTGCAGGTGCAGAAGCCGCTAATTTTTTAGTAACTTCTTGAACCTCTTCCCAAGTTTTTGCATGAACAACTTTATTTTGCTCTTTTTTGAATCTTTTCCATTCTAACCCTGCTGTTGAAGTACAATAAACAATTGAACCACCTTTGCTCATTCTGTTTTTTAAATAATTTAGTGTTATATACATATTTGCTGTATAATTACAATCAAATGTAGTTCTATAGTCTGTTTTTGCTCCAGACAATCCAGCAACTCCAAAGAACGAATCTATATGCTCTGGTATTTTGCTAAAAGCTTCATCAATCTCTTCTTTTTTAGCCAAGTTACATTTAATAAATTCTGTTATTCCCTCTACATTGCAAGGATTTAAATCCAATGCATAAACTTTCGCTCCTAAGTCTACTAACATTTTTGTTGTTGCTTCTCCCATACCGCTAGAAGCTCCTGTTACTACACAAACCTTTCCCTCGTATCCTAAATAATTTTTCATTGGTATTCCTCCTTCATTTTTCACCTTACATCTTATGCTCATATTTATTGCAATTTGTGTCTAATTTTGCCACAATTATATCATATGTTTTCTTGAGTTGTAAATATTATTTCTTACATTTGAAATGCACTTTCTTTACAGTTGACGACCATTTTTTTGGCAAAGCACTGTATATTTTTTATTTCTGTTTGAGTGCTTAAGGTGGGGACCGACAAGTTTACAAACTGTTATGCGAAAAGAATTTGAGCATTTACAGTTTGTGCGATGTTGGGGGCCGAAAACAGAAAATACAAAATATACAGTGCTTTGCCAATTAGTATCAGCTGTGAATTGTAACATATTTTCAATTAAAATCATTTTGCTTTTCTTACTCTTAAAACTCTAAGAGCATTTAAAATCGCTAAGATTGAAACTCCCACATCTGCAAATACAGCTTGCCACATAGTTGATATACCTAACGCTGCTAGTATTAAGACACCAACCTTAACAGCTATAGCAAAGATTATATTTTGTTTTACTATTCTCATTGTTTTTTTCGATAATTTTATTGCATTTATAATTTTAGAAGGTTCATCTGTCATTATTACCACATCTGCTGCTTCAATCGCGCTGTCTGCGCCTAGGCCTCCCATAGCAATCCCTATATCTGCCAAAGCAAGAACTGGTGCGTCATTAATTCCGTCTCCAACGAAAACAAGTTTTCCTTTTTCAGTTTTTGATTTTAATAACTCTTCAACTTTAGCCACTTTTCCGTCAGGTAATAACTCTGTATATACTTTATCCAAACCTATTTCTTTTGCAACAGCATCTCCTACTTCTTTTCTATCTCCAGTAAGCATTATAGTATGTTTAACATTATTTTTCTTTAATTCTGCTATCGCCTTTTTAGAATCTTCTTTTATTTTATCTGCTATAACAATATGTCCTGCATATTTATCATTTATTGCAACATATATAACTGTTCCAATATCATCACATTTAGCAAATTTAATATTGTTTTCTTTCATTAGTTTTTCATTTCCAACTAGTACAATTTTGTCGCCAATTTTTGCTTTAATTCCTAAACCTGATAGTTCTTCCGCATTTATAATTTGCTTTTCGTCTACTTCTTTTCCATATGCCTTTTTTACAGATTTTGAGATTGGGTGATTTGAATAGTTTTCAGCATATGCAGTTATCATTAACAAATCTTCTTTTGTCATTTCTACCGGGTCTACTTTTTGTACCTCGAATACACCTTCTGTAAGTGTTCCAGTTTTGTCAAATACTGCTATTTCCACATTTGCAAGTGCTTCTAAATAATTACTTCCTTTAATTAAAATTCCCATTTTAGATGCTCCGCCAATTCCTCCAAAAAAGCTTAGAGGTATTGATATTACTAAAGCACATGGACATGAAACAACTAAGAATGATAATGCTCTATATAGCCAATCACCAAAATTTGCTCCTTCCAACACAAGTGGAGGTACTATTGCAAGGATTAAAGCTATAATTACTACAGTTGGTGTATAATATCTTGCAAACTTTGTTATGAAATTCTCTGATTTTGACTTTTTACTACTTGCATTTTCAACCAAATCTAAAATTTTACTTACTGTTGATTCACCATATTCTTTTGTCACTTCAACTTTTATAGTTCCATTTAAATTAATGCATCCACTTAAAACATCTTCTCCCTCTTTTGTCTCTCTTGGCAAAGACTCTCCTGTTAAAGCTTTTGTATCCAAAGTAGTTTTTCCTTCTAATATATGACCGTCTAATGGAACTTTTTCACCTGGTTTTATTACAATAGTTTCTCCTATTTTTACTTCATCTGGGTCTATTTTCTCCAATTTTCCATTTCTATATACATTTGCATAATCTGGTCTAATATCCATTAAACTTGTAATTGACTTCCTTGATTTATCAACCGCATAACTTTGAAAAAGCTCTCCTACCTGATAAAAGAGCATTACAGCAACTGCCTCTGGGAATTCTCCAATGGCAAAAGCACCTAATGTTGCTATAGACATTAGGAAATTCTCATCAAAGACTTCCCCTCTAAAAATATTTCTAATAGCTTTTCTTAAGATTTCAAAACCAACAATAATATAACTTGCAATGAAAATTCCTTTATTTATCCATTCATTTTGAAAATTCACAATCATTGCAAATAAAAATAATATAAGAGATATAATTATCTTTATGCCTTTCTTCTTCATACTTGTTCGTCCTTTCCTATTCATATAAAATCTAAAGTTTGTTAAAATTTGTTATTTTCTATGTTCTATATGTTCCATCGCTATTTCAAATACATATTTTACATGCTCATCATCCAACATGTAGTATACTTCTTTTCCTTCTCTTCTACACTTTACTATTCCCATTCTTCTAAGTGTCCCCAGCTGGTGTGAAATTGAAGATTTACTCATTCCTAAAACATTCGCTATGTCACACACACACATTTCATTTGCATCTAATGCAAATAATATTTTTGTTCTTGTTGTATCTCCAAGAATTTTGAAAAACTCTGCTATTTTATTAAATGAATCTTCATCTGGCATCTGCTTTAATGTTGAATCTACTACTTCTTGATGAATGATATTGCAATCACATATAAATTCATTTTTTGACATTTCCCTTCCTCCTTTTGGTCGAGCGTTTATTCAACTGTTGATTACAAAAACAATTGAACGCTTATTCAATCATCACTTATATTATAGTTGAATGTTTATTCAATTGTCAATAGTTTTTATAAATTTTTTACTTTGGCCAAAAGGGACACTCCTATTTGTCCAAGAACTTGGTCAAAAGGGACACTCCTATTCGTCCAAGAACTTGGTCAAAAGGGACACTCCTATTCGTCCAAGAACTTGGTCAAAAGGGACACTCTTATTTGCTCAGTAAGGCTTTCTTTCTTAAAACATAACAGCAATTAAATTCTAAGTTTCTTATTTTTTACTCCATTCACACGACCCAAGCAACGGATGTCTCCCTTTGTTCGTGCCGATTTAGGTTTCCTACTGCAAGGAGAAAACCCTAAAGGTAATAGCGATTATAGCTTTTAATTTAATAGAATTTTCCCATTAAATTAAAAAGTGATATGACTCTCCAATAGTCACATCACTTTTTTAATAAAACTATTAAGCCAAATTCTTAGTTTCTTTTTGAATAACCATATTCTAGTCTGGACCTGTACTCAATACTAGGCTCTCAATACTTTTTTATTTATTCTTTTTCTATTATGCTACCTATTGTTCCAGTAACCCATATTGTCCCATTATCTACAAGACCTTTGTAATAATTTATAATGCTGTCATCTTCACTTGCTGGCACGATAATCTGTTCTATATTATCACATGCAATAGCACCAAATACAGAAACAAATTTGTCTGTATTAAACTCTAATTTTACTACATCCTTAAACATAAATGACATTGAGTTGCTGCTTTCTAAATGTCCATTAATCACTATTTCGCTTATGTTATTTTCTGTTTCAGTAAAAGATCTTAAATGTACAGACTTTACTGTTTCTGGTAATTGTAAGCTTGTTATTCCAACACTATCAAATGCAAATGCTTCTATCTTTTCTACTCCGTTCTGAATAACCACATCTCCTGCGTTTCTTCCTGCATATGAATTAATTACTGTCATATCTTCTTCTCCTGTTTCCGTTCTATCATATATTATTTCTTCTAGATTGTTTTGGGTAAATGCTCCGCCCTCAATTGTGGTTACTGTATTTGGAATATTAATTTCTGTAGCTTGGTTATTCATAAATGCTCTATCTCCTATAAAAGTTACTCCTTCTGGTATATCAATGCTTTTAATCTTGTTATAACCAAATGTAAAATCTTCTATTCTTTTTAAATTTTTAGACAATTTCAGTTCTTCTATTTCATTTTCCCAAAAGGCTCTATGAGATATTTGAGTTACTGAATCTGGTATAACTAATTTTTTTATTTTATTACCATAAAATGCATACGCACCTATTGTTGTCAATGATGTTGGTAGATTTATTTGTTCTAAGCTTGAATCTTCAAAACTGTTTGCTCCAATTATTGTTACTGTATCTGGAATATCTATACTCTTAAATATTACATTGTTTGATATTTGTCCTCCTTCTTCCCATCCTGCTGAACTTCCTCCACGACCATCATTTTGTATTACTGTAACAGCCTTACCATCTATTGTATCTGGTATTTTTAAGCTTGTTTCGTTTCCAAGATATTCGTATATTCTTATTGTTCCGTCGTCTAATTCTGTCCACCTAAAGTCTTCTGCAGGTGCTGGCTCTTGATATTCTGCATCTA
>CALXZF010000034.1 GCA_944393165.1 uncultured Clostridia bacterium | reverse complement strand
ACTATTATTAAAGTTTTTGAAAGCGATGGAGTTGTAGAAGGAAAAGTAGAAAAAGAGGAGAATAATTGTGAAGAAAATCTTAATAACGGGCAAGAATAGTTATATTGGAACTCATGTTAAAAACTGGTTAGAGAAAGATACAAACCAATATGAAGTAACAGAACTGGATGTAAAAACACAAGATTGGATGGAAGAAGATTTTTCGAAATATGATGTTATCTTGCATGTCGCAGGAATAGCGCATGTATCCACAAATAAAAAGCTAGAAGACCTTTATTATAAAGTAAATCGTGATTTGGCGATTGAAGTAGCTCAAAAAGCCAAAAAGGAAAATATAAAACAATTTATATTTATGAGTAGCATGATTATATATGGCGATGATGCTATTTTGGGTCAAATGAAACAAATCAACAAGAATACAATTCCACAGCCTAAGAACTTTTATGGAAACAGTAAATTACAAGCTGAAGAAGGGATAAAGGAGCTAGAAGATGATTCTTTCAAAACAGTCATAATTCGTACTCCAATGGTGTATGGGCCTGATTGTAAAGGAAATTTTCAAAAATTAAAGAAAATTACAAAACTAAGCCCTATTTTCCCAGATATACAAAATGAAAGAAGTATGATATATATAGATAATCTATGTGAATTTATAAAACAAGCTATAGATAATGAAAAAAGTGGAATTTTTTATCCTCAAAATGAAGAATATGTAAGTACTAAACAAATTATAGAAGTTATGGCTAAAAGTATGAATAAGAAAATGCATTTTATCAAATTGTTTAATCCTATTTTAAAAATACTGTCCAAAAGATTAAATTTGATAAATAAAGTGTTTGGAACTAAAATTTATTCAAAAGACTTATCAGGTAGGTTTGAATATGTGGTTGTGGATAATGAAGAATCTATAAGGAGAAGTGTGTAGAATGAGGATATTAGTGATATCACAATATTATTATCCTGAACAATTTAGAATTAATGATATATGCAAAGAATTAGTAAAAAGAGGACATAGAGTAACAGTTTTAACTGGAATTCCAAATTATCCTGAGGGAAAGTATTATAAAGGGTATGGATTTTTCAAAAAAAGAAAAGACATTAAAGACGGAGTAGATATTATAAGAATTCCAATAATACCAAGAGGCAAAAATTCTATAATGCTAATGTTAAACTATATTTCATTTGTAATATCTGGTTTTTTTTGGAGCAAGTTTACTAGGAAAAAATTTGATAAAGTATTCATATACGAAGTTTCTCCAATGTTTCAAGCCTTACCTGGAATATGGTATGCAAAGAGGAAAAAAATTGAAAGCTATATCTATGTAATGGATTTATGGCCAGAAAGTATACAATTAGTAACAAATATTAACAATAAAACTATATTAGGATTAATCAATAAAGTGGTAGATTATATATATATAAACTGCAAAAAAATATTTACTTCATCAGAGAGTTTTATAGAAAACATACATAAACGCGGCCATACTAGAGAGAAACTTGTGTTTTGGCCACAATATGCAGAAGAATTCTATAGACCACTAAATATACAGGAATGTAGTAAAAATGAGCTGGATACAAATGATTTCAAAATTGTATTTGCAGGAAATATAGGTTATGCACAAGGATTAGATATAGTAATTGATACTGGAAAAATTTTAAAAGAAAAAAATGTTAAAGCAAAATTTTTCTTAATAGGCAATGGCAGGGCAAAAGATGAATTGATTAAGGTTGTGAATACAAACGATTTGCAAGACTATATAAAATTTATTGACAAACAACCAGCTGAGAAAATTCCAGAGTATTATGCAAATGCGGATATGGCATTTATTACATTAAAGAAGAATTTGATTTCTGATGAAATATTACCTGCAAAACTTCAGTCTTACTTTGCATGTGGAGTACCGATTCTAGGATGTGCTGACGGGGAAATAAAGCAAGTAATAAAAAAATCAAAAGCCGGATTTTGTGTAGATTCAGGGAATGCAGAAAAATTAGCAGAACAAATAGAAAAATGCATAAAATTAACAAAGGAAGAAATAGAAGAATTAAAACTAAATTCAAGAAAATTCTATGAAGAAAACTATGAAAAGCAAATGCTTTTAGATAGATTAGAAAATGAAATGAAAATAAGAAAGGATGATAAGAATGTTTGAAGGAAAAACTTTAATGATTACAGGAGGTACTGGTTCATTTGGACATGCAGTATTAAACAGATTTTTGAATACAGATATAGGAGAAATTAGAATATTTTCTCGTGATGAAAAAAAACAAGACGATATGAGAAAAGAATATCATAATGATAAAATAAAATTCTACATTGGTGATGTAAGAGATTTACAAAGCATAAAAAATGCAATACATGGGGTAGACTATATTTTCCATGCTGCAGCATTAAAACAAGTACCAAGTTGCGAATTCTTCCCATTAGAAGCAGTTAAGACAAATGTTTTAGGAACAGACAATGTGCTTCAAGCAGCAATTGATGAAGGAGTTAAGAAAGTTATATGTCTTTCTACAGATAAAGCTGCATATCCAGTAAATGCTATGGGAACATCTAAAGCAATGATGGAAAAAGTAATAGTAGCAAAATCAAGAACAGTAGATCCTAAAAAAACAACTATATGTGCAACAAGATATGGAAATGTTATGTGTTCTAGAGGTTCAGTTATACCATTATTTATAGACCAAATAAAAGCAGGGAAACCACTTACAATAACAGACCCTACCATGACTAGATTTATAATGAGCCTAGAAGAGGCTGTTGAATTAGTTGTTTTTGCATTCCAAAACGCAGAAGCAGGTGATATAATGGTACAAAAAGCACCAGCATGCACAATAGGAGTACTTGCACAAGCTGTAAAAGAATTATTTGGAGCAGAAAAAGAAGAAACAAAGATAATTGGAATTCGTCATGGAGAAAAAATGTATGAAACACTTCTTACAAACGAAGAATGTGTACATGCTATAGATTTAGGAAATTTCTATAGAGTACCTTGTGATAAAAGAGATTTGAACTATGATAAATATTTTGTAGACGGAAATGCTGAAAGAAGCACATTATCTGAATTCAATTCAAACAATACAGAATTACTTGATGTAGAACAAGTCAAAGAAAAATTATTAAAATTAGATTATATAAAAGAAGAATTAGCAAACTGGAAAAAATAAATCTAATTTAAGAAAAATAACTTCTCAAACATGCAATATAAATATAAAATTAATAGAAAAGTAGGGGGAATAGTCTTGAAAATATTAGTTACTGGAGCAAATGGTTTTATTGGTAAAAACTTAATAGAAGAATTGCAACATAAAGAATATAATGAAATATACAAATGTGATATAAATACAACAAGCCAAGAACTTGAAGAATACATAGAAAAATGTGAATTTATATTTCATTTAGCAGGTGTTAATAGGCCAGAAAAAGAAGAAGACTTTATGAAAGGCAATTTTGGCTTTACTTCAGAAATGTTAGATTTACTAAAAAACCATAATAACAAAGCACCTATCGTAATAACATCGTCAATTCAAGCAGAACTAGATAATCCTTATGGAAAATCTAAAAAAGCTGGAGAAGATTTAATGTTCTCTTATGAACAAGAAACAGGAGCAAAAGTAATGGTATATAGATTACCAAATGTATTTGGAAAATGGTGTAGACCAAACTATAATAGTGTTATTGCAACATTTTGCTATAATATTGCAAGAGATTTACCAATTAAAGTAAACGACCCAGAAGTGATATTAAATTTAGTATATATTGATGATGTAGTAGAAGAACTAATTGATGCACTTGAAGGAAAAGCTCATTTTAATGACAAATTTTGCTATGTACCAACAGTACATACTCAAAAACTTGGAGATATTGCAAATTTAATATATTCATTTAGAGAATCTAGAAAAAATCTAATGATACCTGATATGGAGGATGCATTTACAAAAAAACTATATAGTACATATTTAAGCTATTTGCCAGAAAAAGAATTTAGCTATCCTTTAAAAATGAATGTAGATAATAGAGGCTCATTTACAGAAATGTTCAAATCAAAAGAAAGAGGACAAGTTTCAGTAAACATTTCTAAGCCAGGTATTGTAAAAGGAAACCATTGGCACAACACTAAAAACGAGAAATTTATAGTGGTTAGTGGTAAAGGAAAAATAAAATTTAGAAAAGTCGGAAGTGATGAAGTAATAGAGTATAATGTTAGCGGAGATAAAATAGAAGTGGTTGACATCCCAGTTGGATACACACATAGTATTGAAAATGTTGGAGATACAGATATGGTAACTATTATGTGGGCAAATGAATTATTTGATCC
>CALXZF010000033.1 GCA_944393165.1 uncultured Clostridia bacterium | reverse complement strand
TCTGGTTTTGGTAATCCTAAATTTTCTGTTATTTTTTCTATCATTCCATCAGACGTACCCAAAATCAGTATTGATTCTGGTTTTATTTTTCTTAAGGCTTCTCTCATTTCATCCCTATCTTTTTTATCAATGAATATAGCTTTTTTTACAGTCTCTATTTTTTTTGTATCTTTTTTAGCTGAATTTCCTGCTACTACATCATTTTCATTTATTAAAAGGCCATCATCTATTATATAATGTATATCGTTTTCGTTAGCTACCATCTGTGCTCTATAACTTTTACCTGTACCTGATGGTCCAACAAAAGCATATACTTTTGTTTTATTTCCTAGATTCATTTTTTTCACTCTCCAATCTAGATTATACCATTTTATGTAATAGCTATCAAGAAAATGACGTAAAAAAGTAATGCAATTTTATATTTGCATTACTTTTTCTATTTATACTTCATTTATTTTTACATTTCTAACATGCTCTATCTTATCCCAACTTGTATCACGTTTGAATAAACATTTAAAGTTTATTACTAACCATGAACCTAAGAATAGCGGATAACATATTAATCCTTTAAGCATTGGTCTTATTGGTTTCTTATCCAATATCATTATCAATATAGCTGTAAATATTGGTAAAAGGAATGTTGGTATTAAATATCTTAAACAATTTATTACTAAATCTGCAACTGTCATTCCATTTGAAGCAAATATTACAAAATTTAAAAGTAGCAAAACAAGAGTTAATACAAACATTGGCATTGTACCAAGTATATATAAAAGTCCATCAAAATTCATAAGAGTTTTGTTTTCTTTTACTGCTGCAGCTAATGGTTTTGTATACTGACTTAAACATTGTATATGTCCAACTGTCCATCTTGTTCTTTGTTTCCAAGATTGTTTAAATCCAACTGGTTGCTCATCATATACTATTGCATCAGTTGCCCAACCCAATCTTTTTCCTTTAATTATTCTTTTTAAAGAGAATTCTATATCCTCTGTTAGAGTTTTAGTATTCCATCCTTCTGGTTTTACAACATCAAATTTAACCATAAAACCAGTACCATTTATTAGGGGAGATAGTCCTAAATTATATCTTGCTAAATGATAAAATCTATTCATTGTCCAATAAAATAGCGCATAACCTGCAGATACCCAACTATCTGTAGGGTTCTTTATATCTCTATAGCCTTGAACAACTTCTTCTCCTTGACATAACTTTTTATTCATAGCTTTTAAAAAGTTTTTATCAACAATATTATCAGCATCAAATATACAGAATGCATCATATGGTGCATCTTCTTCTATTTTTTGACTTAAGAACCATTGTAAAGCATATCCCTTTGTTTTATGTTCTTCGTCAAATCTTTCCATAACAATAGCACCACATTTTCTAGCTATTTCTGCAGTTCTGTCTGTACAATTATCTGCAATAACATAAATATCATAATAATCTTTTGGGTAGTCTTGTTTGTTAAGACTCTCAATTAAAGCCTCTATAACATTTTCTTCATTATGTGCAGGGATAATCGCCATAAATTTATTAGTTTTTTCTTCTAATATTGGTTTATCTTTCAACTTTACTAATGAACATATACTTATCACTAATTGGTAACCCCAAAATATCGTTAATAACCATACAAGCGCTTGTTGGATCATATATAAATATTCCATTTTATTCTCCTTTTTATTTATCTATATTATATTATGCACTTAAACTAGGTTTGTATTACTTTTATTTTATATTCACACATTATATATTATACTATTATACTACAATTTTTGCAACAATTTTTGTTAAATTTATGTTTTTTATGTAAACTTTTGATGTATTTTTTATATACATAAAGCTATAGACTGCATTCCAATCTATAGCTTTACTAATTCTAAATTCTCTATTATTCAAATATATTTCCTACTTCTATTTTATTTCCCCTTAGGAATTCATTAGATAACATTTTCTTTGAGTTTTCTCCTTGTATTTCTAAAACTTTAATTATTCCTCTGTTTGCTTTTATATATAATCCTTTTTTTGCATCTGAAAATAATACTGTTCCAGGTTCAATGTTTTTCATTTTATATGAATATTCCTCTAGCTCTGGAAATTCTAACATCAATTCATTTTCATTCAATATTTCAACTTTCCAAAACTTTATTTTCTTTTCATTGAGAAAACTATATGCACCCATAATAGGATTTAATCCTCTAACTAAATTTTTTATCTCTTCTGCTGTTTGGTTTTGCCAATCAATTTTAGCCATTTCTTTATTAAGCATTGGTGCTAAAGTAAAATTTTCTCCTTGTTTTTCTCTCGGAGCTTTTCCTTCTTCTATTAATTTTAAAGTTTTTACTAGTAGATTTCCACCTATTACTGATAGTCTGTTCCATAATTCACCAGTAGTTTCATTATCACCGATTTCTGTTTCTTCTTTTAAAATCATATCACCTGTATCCATTCCAACATCCATGTACATTGTTGTAATTCCAGTTTTTTTATCTCCATTAAGTACAGCCCATTGTATTGGAGCTGCACCTCTGTAGTTTGGAAGTAGTGAACCATGAACATTAATACAGCCCAGCTTTGGTATATCTAATAGTTCTTTTGGTAGTATTTTTCCATATGCTACAACACAAATAACATCTGGATTAATGCTCTTTATTTCATTTATGAATTCGTCATTATTTTTTACTTTTAGTGGTTGCAATACTTTTATTCCTTTTTCTTCTGCATACTGTTTTACTGGAGATGGTATTAATTTCATTCCTCTTCCTTTGGGTTTATCAGGATTTGTAACAACCGCTTCTATTTCATATCCCGCTTCATATACTTTTTCAAGTGATTTTTCTGCAAAATCAGGTGTTCCCATAAAAACTATTCTAAGCATCTTCTATACCTCCTTTTGGACGGAGGAACACTCCTTTTTGTCCAAGTCTGATTTTTATATATTTAATCTTCTTTTGGTTCTACATATTCTAATGTACCTGGTATCATGTTGTCTATAAATAGAATACCGTCTAAATGGTCTACTTCATGACATATAGCTTGAGCAAGTAATCCTTTCGCTTTTATCTTTACTTTTTCACCTTTTTCATTTAATGCTTCTGCCACAATTTCCTCAGGTCTAATCATTTTTGCATATTGATTTGGAAAACTCAAACATCCTTCTTCTACTTCTTGTTTTCCTTTTTGCTTTATAATTTTAGGATTAACCAATTTTAATGGATCATTTCCATCATATAAATCAATTACTACAACTCTCTTTAATATTCCTACTTGAGGGGCAGCAAGACCCACCCCATTATATTTATGCATTGTTTCTAACATATCATCTAATAGTTCTCTTATTTTATCATCTACTACTTCAACTTCTCTGGATTTTTTTCTTAAGATTTCATCTCCATTTTCTCTTATTTGTCTTATTGCCACTATTTTTCCCTCCTTTATACTGTTTTTAATTAAATTTATTATATTATTTTGTTATTATATTGTGTGAAATTATTTCAACTTTAAATACACAGATTAATAAATTTCAAGATCTGTCCCCAAAACGACAACCTTGTCGCTTTAAGGCCTGTCCCTATAACGACATCATGTTGTTTGGATTTAAGTCTATTGTTATTCTAGTGTTTTTTAATTTTAATTTAAAGTATTCATCTATTGTTTCATTAATTAAATTTATTATATTATCTGAAAATTTACATTTTATAAGTATTCTCCATCTGTATTTATTTTTTATTTTATCTATTGGAGATGGTAATGCTTTATATAGTATTATACCTATATTTTCTTTTATTACTCTACTTTTTAGATATTTATGTGTTTTTTCAGCTGCTAGCATTACTTCATTTTCATTACTTGATGTAAACCCAATTAATATTATATCGCAAAATGGCGGATATTTCAATTGTTTTCTTAAAGCTATCTCTGTATTGTAAAATAAATTGTA
>CALXZF010000032.1 GCA_944393165.1 uncultured Clostridia bacterium | reverse complement strand
AATTAGTGTCCTAGAAAGGAAAATTTATTATGAGAACTTTTGCAAATTGGATGGTAGCAATGTTTATGATAATGTACTGGGGATTTAGAGTAGTAGTAGCATATCAAGCAGCAAATTATGCAGAATTCTTTGTACAGCCAATAAATTTAACAGTGGAAATAATATTATTATTTGTTACAGTTGTATGTATAATATTAGTATTTAAAAGAAAATTGATAGGAGGAATAATATATTTCTTATCATATTTAGCATATTTCGGAACAGACTTATTTAAAGCAATTATGCCTGTATTCAGTGGAGGAGATGTTTCGGTAGATTATATGTCAGCCTTTACATCATTTTTAGCAATTGTACTGGCTTTTGCAGTTTTATTAGACTTAGCAGTTGATAAGGGAAGAAAGCCAAAAGATAAAAAAACAGACTGGTTTTATACAAATAAAGACTATGATAGGCAATTTGATGATAGAGCGGATAGAAATAATTATAAAACTTTATAAAAAATATTTTTTATTGACAATTGAAATTTTTATTGTTATTATTCATATATAAAAAATTAAGAAAGGGGAAGAATTATGAAAACTATTAAAAAATTAGGCTTTATTATTGCAATGATGCTTATAATTTTTGCAATAAACAATGTTGTAAAGGCTACTGATACAACAGTAGAAGAAAAGGTATCAGACACAGGATTTAAATATACTTTAGAAGTATATCCAGAATCATATACTTTAACTATAACAGGAACAACAAATACAAATGCAAAAACTCTAGAATTACCAAGTGAAATTGAAGGCTATGAAGTTACTAGAATTGGTGAAAATGCATTTAAAGGAATGACAAGCTTAGAAAAAGTTGTATTTTCAGACACTATTACGAGCGTATATGATTATGCTTTTAGTGGATGTACCAATTTAAAAGAAGTAGAACTAAATCCAGAAGTTACTCTTTATACAAAAGTATTTGAAGGAACAGCAATTGAAACTTTAACATTTCCAGCAGATGAAAATGCAGATAGTTGCAGTTTTGAAGGTGCAACTTTAGATGGAATGAATCATTTAAAATCAATTTATGTTTATGCTAAGGATAAATGTTGGATTTTTGATCATGGAGTTTCAGAAGATGAGGTTATGAGTGATGAAACACTTGAATATCTAAGAAAAAATGTTACTATTTATGGTTATTCTTCTACATACGAGATTGATGATAATATAAATGCAGTTCCATATTCTCCAAAAGGTTTTGCACAAGCAAGAGGAATTAAGTTTGTAGATTTAGCTACATCAGAAGAAATTACTTTAACTGATGCAGAAACGCAAATAACTCTTTATGGAAAGATAGGGGAAACATCAAAGTTATTAGTTACTAAAATGGTAGAAGGAACAGAAGAATACAAAAATGTAACTAATGATTTAGAAGCTTATGATATAGCTTTAGCTTATGACATATCAATAGTTGATGGCGATTACGAAGGTAAATTAAAAGTTAAATTGCCAGTGGAAAGTAAGTACAATGGACGTACAGCTTTAGTTTTACATAAAAAATCAGATGGTACAGTTGAAAAATTTTCACCAATTGTAGAAAATGGATTTGTAACAGTTGAAGTAACAGAGTTATCTCCATTTGTAGTAGCTTTTGAAAAAGATCAAACTTCTTCAAATAATGATAAAGGAGAACTTGATGAAAGTCCAAAAACAGGAGAAAATAATGTAGGAATTATAATAACTTCTGTTTTATCAATAATAACTATTGGAGCAATAATAGCTATTAAAAGCAGAAAATAGTGTAAGCGAAAAATATTAAATACAAGAGAGGTAATAAAACATACTTTTAGTAGGTTAATTACCTCTTTAAAATAGATACTATTTACTAAGATATACAGTTAAATATAAAAAAGAGGGTAAAATGAAAGCAAAAAGACTAAAAAAAAACAAAAAAATTATATATTAGTACCATTAATTCTTTTATTAATAATGCTTTTGAGTTATTTATTTTATAATTTTTATATTAACTTTAGAGACAAAAAATTAAGTAGTGGTTTGCAAAATGAACTACTTAATAATTTTTCAACAAATACGCAAGAAGCGGATTTACAAAATGAAGTAATGAATAAAGTAAAAGAATTACAAAAGGAAAATGAACAGGTAAAAGCTTGGATAAAAATTAATGGCACTAATATTAATTATCCCGTAGTTCAAGCCAATGATAATGATTATTATTTATATAGAAATTATAAAAAAGAGAAAAGTAATTATGGATCTATATTTATAGATTGCAATTCAAATATAGAAAATCCAAATTCAAATATAATCATGTATGGACATAATATGAAAGATGGAAGTATGTTTAAAGATTTATTAAAATATACAGATAAAGAATATTATAATAATAACAAATATATAGAATTTGTAACAAATACAAATTTTAGTACTTATGAAATTATTGCTGTTTTTAAGTCTCGTATTTTTTATAAAAATGAGAAAAATGTATTTAGATATTATCAATATACAAATTTTGATAATGAAGAAGATTATAATTATTATATAGAAAATTGCAAACAACTATCTTTTTATGATACAGGTGTAAATGCAGAATATGGGGAACAAATAATGACACTTATAACATGTGAATATTCTTCAGAAAATGGAAGGATGGTAATTGTGGCAAAAAAACTAAAAGAATAAAAGGAGATAAAAGGAAAATGCAAAAAAGAAAAAGAAAGAATAATAAAGGAATTCTTATATTATTAATTATAATAATAGTACTTATAGCGGTTTTTATAGCAATTAATAATAAGCCGAAAAATGAAAGTAATCAAACCTTAGAGGTTGCACAACAAAATGTGATAACAGAGGTAGAAAATACAAATTCTGTATTAAATGAAATCGCAAATGAAAACATAAATGAAAATACATCTGACTCAGATCAAAAAATGATAGTAGATAAACCTTTAAGCAATGCTGGATTACCAGTATTAATGTACCACTTTTTTTATGACGGTTCATTAGAAGATGGTTCAAATAGAGATAATAATTTTATTGAAATTTCAAAATTTGAGGAACAAATAAAATATCTAAAAGAGAATAATTTTTATTTTCCTACTTGGGAAGAAGTGGAAAAATATATTGATGGAGATATAATATTACCAGAAAAAAGTATAGTTTTAACATTTGATGATGGAGATGACTCATTTTTTGAATTAGCAGTACCAATATTGCAAAAATATAATGTTAATGGAACATCATTTGTTATTTCTTCTTGGTATGGTTATAGAGCTAATGAAAAACAACCGAATGTTATATATGAATCTCATTCAGATAATATGCATCAAGCAGGAGCAGATGGAAAAGGTGTTATGCTCTCTTGGAGTAATGATAAAATAAAAGAAGATTTAATAAATTCTAAAAATGGATTGGGTGGAGATGTTACAGTATTTTGCTATCCTATGGGGAATTATAATGAAAATGCAAAACAACTATTAAAAGAAACAGGATATAAGCTAGCTTTTACAACAGAAGGTGGAAGAGTAAAAATAGGAGCAGATAAATTTGCACTTCCAAGAGTTAGAATTTCTAAAAATACATCATTGGAATCATTTAAAAGTTTAGTAAATTAATGTTTAGAATTAAAAATGAAAAAACGTGATTGACAAATGAATAAATTAAATATAAAATTTAATAAAATCTAAAGAAAAGGGAGTAAATATACTTATGAAAATTGATGAAAGCCTTGGGGCTGTATATATATATATATCGTAGGTTTTAATAATATAAAGTTATGTAAACATAGTAAAACTATGCTTTTTAGACGAATCTAAAAGGTATGGTTTTTTTGTTGTCTTTAGAATAAAAAAATGCAAATATGATATAACTTAAATATATCAAAAGAAGAGGAGGAAATGTGATGAAAGAAAAAAGAAGATTACTAAGAAAAGTGAAAAGGCAAGTAAAAGGAATAACATTAGTAGCGTTAGTGGTTACAATCATAGTTTTATTAATCTTAGCAGGAGTAGCAATAAACTTAACAATAGGGCAAAATGGAATATTTAGAAGAGCACAGGATGCAACAAATAAATATGAGCAAGCAAGCCTAAATGAACAAGCTGAGATGAATAAAGTAGCAAATATTATAGGAGAATATATGAATGGAAATGGAGGTAACAGCCAAAAAGAGCCAATAGATGAATTAGAAGGAAATATAATATATGCAGACTTTGAAGGAGACGGAAAAGCAGATGGAATAATATTCGCAGACTTAGCAGTAGGAAATAGAGGAGATGGCAACTGGGATGATTCTTGGGGAGATTATACAATTCCAAAAGAAACAGGATTAAAAGAGTATTATGTAGTAAATGAAAACTATAAAGAACCAAAGTTCGGAAATTTAGAAGGACAACTAATAGCACCAATAGATAGGAATAGCAGTAAAAAAGATAGATTTTATGTAATGGCATTAGAAGACATAGACTCAGAAACACATACATGGTGGGCAAATGCATATGGAAATTTAGATTCAACATATCATGTAAGTAATACAGCAAATGATTTTGCAGTAGCAGGAGCAGAACCAACAGGATTAGTAAATACAAGAAGAATGATGGAATGTTATGAAAAAGAAGATATAAACGGAACAGAAGTAAAAAAAGGAACAAATGATATGTGGGGACTAATAGATGGAGAAGTGGCAGATGGCTGGTTTGTACCATCAAAGAGTGAATGGGCAGCATTTGGAGGAGAAGTTTTAGAACTAAACAATATTGCGTCAAGTAATTATGACAACTGCGGGCTTAGCTCGTGTTGTTGGTCGTCGTCTCAGAACGATGCTGAGTACGTTTATATCGCAGACATTTACAACGTGAACATGAACGAGAACATTGTGAATGCCGACAACTCCGTGCGCTTGGCCACGACTTTCTAGCTTTGTAAATTATAGAGTAAAATATTTACAATCTCTTTTCAAAATTTGAAATATGTGGTAAAATGTGAGCGTAAGATAGTAATTAGAGGTGGCTTTTGCAACCTCGTGTCACCAACGAAAGGATGATAACAGTGAAGTATATCACGCGGTCTAAACAAAATGGAGAAGAGCATTTCATTTTCTCGGCAGAAGTGTATAACCCTCAGCTGGATGAATATTTTGAATCTCGCTTTCAACTTATTATAGATAAAAGCGAAATGGTAAGCATCCGTGTCGAACCGGGTTATAAAATTCCAGACTTTTCCGATGTTGTAAAAGCTATTGGAAAAATGCTGGAGATTTTGAAAAAGCCTCCAAGGAATACGTCATATGTTTGCGTATACAAAAATCTGAATGATGTATACGTAGGCACCAATGGTG
>CALXZF010000031.1 GCA_944393165.1 uncultured Clostridia bacterium | reverse complement strand
TAACATACACATTTGTGGGATTAGGCTTAGCAGTAGCATGTACTTGCTTAGCAACCGCATATGCTTCTTATAAAGAATTAAAAGAAATGCCAGCAACACTTATGAGACCAAAATCTCCTAAATTAGGGAAAAGAGTCATATTAGAGAAAATACCGTTTATTTGGAATAAGCTAAAATTCACGCAGAAAGTAACAGTTAGAAATATTTTTAGATATAAGAAAAGATTTTTAATGACGATTATTGGTATATTTGGTTGTACTTCAATGATTATTGCAGGATTTGGTTTAAGAGATTCTATTAGTAGTATGATACCTTCTCAATATGGAGAGATTTTTCAGTATACTATGAGAACAGATATGAAAGAAGGAGAAGATGTAAACCAATTTATTCCAACATTAGGAGAAAAAGAAGAAGTATTAGATAGTATTGCAGTAAATATGCAATCTATAGAGATAACAAAAGATGGCAACACAGAAGAACCACAATTGATTGTGCCTAAGGAAGTTAATAGATTATCAGAATTTATTAAATTAAAAGAAAAAAATAAAGATGAAATTTTCCTATTGGAAAAAGATCATATTTTTATAACAGAAAAATTGGCAAAACTATTAAATGTAAAAGAAGGAGATGAAGTAATACTAAAAGATGCAGATGATAATGAGGTAAATGCAAAAGTTTCTCATATTGTTGAAAACTATTTAATGCATTATGTATATATGAGTCCAGAAACATATGAAGAGCTATTTGGAGAAACAGTAGATTATAATGTTATTTTATCTAAAACAGTGGAGCTTTCAGAAGAACAAGAGGAAGAGTTTGCAAAAGACATATTAGATCATAATACCAATGTATCAGGAGTTACATTTACATCAGCAACAGCAAATTTATATGACGATGTTATGAATAATTTAAGTTATGTAGTAGTTGTATTGATTGTTTCAGCTGGGTTATTAGCTTTTGTTGTATTATATAATCTTTCAAATGTAAATATTAGTGAAAGAATAAGAGAGCTAGCTAGTATCAAAGTATTAGGATTTTATGATGGAGAAGTATATCGTTATGTATCAAGAGAAACAGTTATTCTAACAATTATTGGAATTCTATTAGGTTGCTTGGGTGGATATCTCTTAAATATGTATTTAATACAAACTTGTGAATTAAATGAAACCATGTTTGATACTACAGTAAAGCTAGCAAGTTATTTATATGGAATTGCTATTACAGTTTTCTTTACCATTATCGTAAATATCTTTACCTACTTTGCATTAAAGAAAATTAATATGATAGAAGCATTAAAAAGTGTGGAATAAAATATAAATAAAAAACCAAATAGAACTATTGCAATTTATAAATGTCTATGATAAGATAAATAAAGTTTAAAAGGGAGTAGCTTATTAACTACTAACCAACAATAACACGATAGTTTATCTGGTTAGTAACCTAGAGAAAAAGGCAAGCAAGACTTTTAAAGAAAAAATAGGTATGTGTAGCAAAATACTTTGTTTTCTTTAAAAGTTTTTTGTTGTACATAAGAAAGGAGTGTTTTGATTGGCAAAAAATTGGTTTCATATGTCAATTGAAGAAACAAAACAAGAATTAAAAACAGACTTAGAAAAGGGATTAAGTGAGGAACAAGTAAGACAAAAAGTAGAAGAATTTGGCTACAATGAATTAAAAGAACAAAAGAAAAAAAGCTTGTTTGTAAAATTCTTAGAACAATTTAAAGATTTTATGATTATTGTTCTAATTATTTCAGCAATTGTATCAGGATTTGTTGGAGTGGCAGAAGGAGAAGGTATTACAGACACAGTAATTATTTTGCTGGTTGTAATTGTAAATGCTGTTATTGGAGTGATTCAAGAAAATAAAGCTGAAAAATCTTTAGAGGCCTTGCAAAAATTAAGTAGCCATGTAGCAAAAGTAATAAGAAACGGAAAATTAAATGTAATTCCTTCTAGAGAGCTAGTACCAGGGGATATTGTGGTATTAGAAACAGGGGATTATATTCCGGCAGACTTGAGATTAATAGAAGCTGTAAACCTAAAGGTACAAGAATCAGCTTTAACAGGAGAATCTGTTCCAGTAGAAAAAGATACTTCTGTTATTGAAGGAGAAGAAGTCAGTTTAGGAGACAGAATTAACATGGCATTTTCTTCTAGCCTAATTACTTATGGTAGAGGAAAAGGAATTGTAACAGCAACAGGAATGGATACAGAAGTAGGAAAAATAGCGGAAATTATTAGTTCAACAGATAAAACAGAAACACCACTTCAAGTAAAACTAAATAAGTTAGGAAAAACATTAGGTATTGCAGCATTAGCAATCTGTGCATTTATTTTTGTAATTGGAACATTAGTACATGGCAAAGAACCAATTCATATGTTTATGACAGCGGTAAGTTTAGCTGTTGCTGCTATCCCAGAAGGATTACCAGCTGTATCTACTATAGTTTTAGCAATTGGTGTTCAAAAGATGGTAAAAAGAAATGCTATCATCAAAAAGCTTCCTGCTGTTGAAACTCTTGGAAGTGCAACAGTTATTTGTTCTGATAAAACAGGAACATTAACACAAAATAAAATGACAGTAGAAAAAGTATTCTTTGATTCAAAATTACAAAATATAGAGGAATTAAACAAAGAATCAGAGGATTTAAAAAATTTAGTATATAACAGTATGCTTTGTAATGATACTAAAATATCTGAAGATAAAAAATTAACAGGAGACCCAACAGAAACAGCATTAGTAGATTTTGGATTTAAATTAGACTATCAAACTTCTATTTATGAAGAAATGCCAAGAGTAGATGAAATTCCATTTGATTCTGATAGAAAATTAATGACGACTGTAAATAAAATAGGAAATAAATATATGGTTTATACAAAAGGTGCAGTAGATGAATTATTAAGAAGATGCAAAGCATATGTGGTAGAAGGACAAATAAAAGAGGATTTAGAGCAATATAGAGAAACAATTGATAAAAATAATGAAGAAATGGCAAAAAATGCGCTAAGAGTATTAGCTTTTGGATATAAGGAATTAGATCATAAACCATCAAAAGAAGAAATGAAAACAATGGAATCAGACTTAATTTTTGTAGGAATGGTAGGAATGATAGACCCTCCAAGACCAGAAGCAAAAGAAGCAGTAGCAAAATGCAAAACAGCTGGTATAAAAGCTGTTATGATTACAGGAGACCATAAAATTACTGCAATAGCTATTGCTAAAGATTTAGGAATTCTAGAAAATGATAATGAAGCAATTACAGGACTAGAATTAGAGCAAATGTCACAAGAAGAATTGGAGAAAAATATAAGACAATATGCTGTATATGCAAGAGTTTCTCCTGAACATAAAGTAAGAATTGTAAAAGCTTGGCAAAAGAACGGAGAAATTGTAGCAATGACAGGGGATGGCGTAAATGATGCACCAGCATTAAAAACTGCTAATATTGGTTGTGCAATGGGAATGGTAGGAACAGATGTAGCAAAAGAAGCAGCAGATGTTATTTTAACAGATGATAATTTCAGTTCAGTTGTGTCTGCAGTAGAAGAAGGTAGAAGAATTTATGATAATATTTTAAAAGCAATTCATTTCCTACTTTCTAGTAATGTTGGTGAAATTATTACATTATTTATTGCTATCTTATTAACTCCACAAATTGCACAATGGTTTGGAATTACGGATATTAGTGGACTAGAACCACTACTTCCAATTCATATTTTGTGGATTAACCTAGTAACTGACTCACTTCCAGCTTTAGCATTAGCTGTAGACCCTGCAGTACATGGTATTATGGAAAGGAAACCATTAAAACCAGGTAAGGGTATCTTTACAAAAGGTATGACATACAGAATTATTTACCAAGGTGTTATGGTAGGAGTAATTACATTAGTCGCATTTATGATTGGATTAGCAACAGGAGGAGATACCGACGCATCTAAAATACAAACAGGTCAGACAATGGCATTTTGTGTATTAGCTTTATCACAATTAGTACATGTATATAATGTAAGAAATAACAAAGAATCTATCTTTAAAACAGGAATATTTAATAATTCTAAACTAATACTTGCAACACTTGTCTCTGCTGCTTTAATGTTTGTTATTTTATTTATTCCACCACTAAGAGAATTATTTGGCATTGTATTATTACCAGCAGAAAATATTCTAGAAGTTGTATTATTAGTATTTAGTCCAATTGTAATTGTAGAAATATTTAAACTACTAAAAATAAATGGGACTAAAAATGAATAACTATGAGAAAAAGACATTGATAAAAAATGTCTTTTTTTCTTGAAAAAATGTTAAATCTTCATTATAATATCTAATAGGTGAGAAAAATGAGGATACAGTTAATTGAAGCATATAAACAACCAAAAAATTATTCTGTATATGTGGTTATAACAATTATTATATTGATTTTGATTGCATTATGTGTGTTAATCCCTATTACAATTAAAAATAAAGGAAAGACTGGAAAAGAACAACAAAAACAAGAAGAAAACATAGTTGCTACGAATACAACCAATACAATTGCTGAACAAATGCCTGTAATAGAAGAAAAAAATTTACCAGTTTTGACAGAAGAAGGAATTCAGAATATTTCTAATATCTATCATTCAGAAGAGAAAATAGCTTACCTAACTTTTGATGATGGACCATCTGAAAGTGTAACCCCTTTAATATTAGATGTGCTAAAAAATAATAATATTAAGGCTACATTTTTTGTATTAGGAAGTAGGGTAGAGCTTTCACCAGAATTAGTAAAAAGAGCTTATGAAGAAGGGCATTATATAGCAAACCATGGTTATTCTCATGTATATAAACAAATTTATGCATCACCAGAAAGTATATTAGCTGAATATACACAAACCAATGATGCAATACGAGTGGCGATAGGAGAGCCAGAATATCAATCCCATTTGTTACGTTTTCCAGGAGGATCAAAAGGAAGTGCTTATGAAGATGTGATTCAACAATCTATTGAATTATTAAAAACAAATGGAATAACCTATTTGGACTGGAATGCTCTAACAGGAGATTCAGAAGGAAAAAAGACAAAAGAAGCAATGCTACAAAGATTACAAGAAACTGTAGAAGGCAAAAATTCTGTTGTTATTTTAATGCATGATGCTAGTGATAAAATACTAACATATGAAGTTTTGCAAGATGTGATCAATTATTTAACGGAACAAGGTTATCGTTTCGGAAATATGTATGATTTAATAAAATGAATGAATGATAGTGTAAAGTAATTTATGAAAGAATGTAAGGGCAATTTTAATCGCTCGTTCTTCGAAGAAATTACTTAAAACAGAAGAATTTATGGAGGGAAAGCTATGGGAGGATTTTCCATAATAGTACTAATGGGAATATTAATTCCCATTTTTCTAATCTATATTTTATTAAGAGTAGGCGTTACTATAGCAGTAATAGGAATTTCTATTCTATATCCAGTTACTACAATTGGTTTATTTATAGCTTCTATTGTATATTTTATTACTAGTATAAAAAAGAAGAAATTTATTAAAAAATCTCTTCTATTTTTAATTATCTCAATCATGTTAGGAATAATGGGATTTTTTGTAGTTAATCATATTTCAACCCATGAGAATATTATTTTAAAAGAATTTTTAATTAAAGACAGTCTAATACCGATTGAAGAAAATGGTGATGAAGAAAATACATATAATATAATTTAGAGAATATAATGAACTTAATAATTAAAAAATCTTAGATTTAATATTTCCAATAGTTCACTACATCTATCTGCATATTTTCTATATATCTTGTGTATTTTCGCGAGGATTAGTAATTTCTTTTTCTTGTCTTACCAGTTCGTCTTTTATTTGACTTAATAAAGTGATATTTTTTTGTTCTTCTAGAGTTTCCTTGCCTAATTGTTGCGTACTTTTTTCTTTCATTCTTGTGAATAACATCTCTAAAAGTGGTCTATCTTTACTTCCGTTCTTATATTCTAATACTGGTAGAGATTTCCCGGGATGGAGTGTTCTATAAGCATCACACATACTAAGGGCAATATCTAGCGCTGACTTTTTTCCATTAGCTGTCATTAATGCCATTTGACTTGGTTTCACACCTCTGCCAGATTTTGTATGCATATTACTTATTAATGGATGTTCATCAGGTCGTTCTTCATTAATATCATCAGTAAAATAATCAATTTTATCTTGTTCTTGTGCATTCATATTTTGAAACTCTTCTCTAGTACAATGTTTTAAATCTAATTTATAATAAATTCCTCTTTCTAAATACAATTTGCCTAATGCCAAAGCAACTTCTGCCAACTCTTTTTCAGACATGTTATCATGTGCCATATTTGCGAAAATTTGTTCATACAATTCTGGACTGTCATCTTTCAAAGCTCCTATAAATACGGTAAAATCGTTATGCTTAGCAGCTGAATAAAAAATATTCAAATTTCTATTTAAAAATATTAACGCCCCTTCTAATGATTTCGCAAAAAATACTTTAGATGTTTTTTCATTTCCTAATCCATCTTTACTTCTTATTCCTATATTAGCACCTAATCCATTTTCTGAAATACTATCTTCATGGACACCTCTGGTTAAATGATAACAGCTTTCTAGATTCTTAAATTCACATTCTTTAACATCTAATTCTTTCATATTTCATTTTTCTCCTTGTTAAATTCATCTTTGGCTCAACTCTTTTTAATATTGTAACAGTATCTTCGAATATTTGCAATATATAAAAATACTTATTACATAAGGCGATACTGCTACTTACATTTTTCAATTATGAACATTAGGGACAGTTTTTGTCTGCGTTTCAAGTCAGCCTTAACTGACTTGAAACTTGACCACTCCTTTTCAAGTCCTCTCGTTAATATACGAAAAAAAGACTAACTTCGTTAGCCTTTTAATATGGTGCCGAAGAAGTAGTTATTTACAACTTTTTGGACACTCTTGACGATTGATATACTTATCAATCAGTTTATAAATATATTAACAGATTACTAAATAAAATCAAGTAATTTCATTAAAATATTTTACAAATATTTGTTTGCTTTCTATTGCTTTATTATAAAATGTATGTTATACTAACTAACATAGGAAATGATGATAAGCAGATGTGGTTTTGCCACCAATTTTACGAATCTTCGTAGAAAGGGTGGTGATGTTTATGGTTAAAGTGATACTATTTTTTATAATATCTTTAATGTTATCTTTAACATTAAACGTTGCCTTGACAGCAGTTCTGTATAAGAGCTGGGTTGATAAGCAACTACATAAATAATAAAAACTCACATCTGTACTTTGCAAGGTAGATGTGAGTTTTCTCAATATATCTGGCAAAACCACGTTTGTGGATTGTCATTTTCTATATTTATTATACACAGATTTTTAAGGAATGTCAAACATTATTCAAATAAAATGTAAAATTTACGATAAGGATTGTATTCACTCCTTATAAATGTAAAGATTTATTTGCACCAATAATGTTTATGAAAATAACATAATAAATCAATAGTCTCTCTATTAACATTCTTTTCATTAAATATATCGTTTTTATCTATTTGGGTTATATATCTATTATCTTTTTTATTTTTTATAGTCTGTAATATCTCTATAGGAATTTTCATTACAGTTACTTTGTCCATATAACTTAATATTTCATACAATTCTTTATAAATTTTAGATGTAATCATTTTTTACCTTTCTTATTTTTCAAAATCTTCTACTATTTGTGGCTTAAATAATTCACAATTTTCTACTCGAGTAGCTCCTTCTTCTATTCTTGAAGCTCCCAATTCTTCTAATAAATCACTAGCTGATTTTCTAGGAGAAGGTTTAGCTACTTCCTGAGTGCCAAATAACTTATTTATCATATCAATTACTTCATCACAGCACCTTAGCATGCTATCTCTAGTATAGTCATTTGTGACGGTTACATCCATACCTAAATTATGATTTTTGTGAAAACTCTCATAATGAGTAGTATATGAATCAATATCAGCTCCGTTGTCTATATTTAGAATGATGTAACATTCTTTTTATAGAAGATGGCTTTATATATACTTTTAAAATATTAGCATTTCCCATTGCATCATTTATTTCTTGAGGTCTAAAAAAATTAAATGCATCTAGGTCAGAAAATATTACTACATTATCGTCTGGTCTTACTAATTGTGAAAGCTTTGAATCCAATAAACCACGTTCTAATAGTTGATCAGAATCAAAACAAATTGCACCATCTATTGTACTAGCTAAATAGCGAGAGAATGTTGTTTTTCCAGAATCTGCATAACCAGATACTAATATTAACATTTTTTTATCAGAGTTATAATCTAAATGTGTGTATTTTGGTTTGTAGTGTTCATCTGGCTGTAATGCAACTGAAGTTGATTCCTCTTGTATTGAAGTTACTAATTCATTAATAAATGCATCTCTTTCATCTGTTTCTTTAAAAGATTGTGAATGTTTTAAGTTATTAGTTCCTATTTTATCTTCTACTTTATCTGCTATATCTGTAATTGTTTTTCTAAATTCAAGTGACCTATCTGTGTATGGTATTTTTTCTCCCCACTGTCCCCATTGCATAGCAGAAAATTTTTCATATCTTCTTTTTCCTAATTCAAAAGCTACCAACACAGGTAAAGTTTGTTTCTCTTCTGGAATTGATATTGTTCTGGAACCTCTTTCATCTCTTGAACATAATAGTTTAGGTTTATCATAAACCATTTGAATTAGAAATTCTTCTGACATCAATTCCATTGGTATGTATTTAATTTCTTCTTCAAAATTAAATATGTCTGGATTTGAAAATACAATTTGGCATATTCTAGGAGACCTAAAGTCTGTTTTTACTGAACTCAAATAACTTCTTTTTGAGAATAAATTTTGAGTACCATTCCTTTTCCACACTTGCATTAATCTTTGTAAATCTTCATATACATCTTCTTCGCTTTTGTATTTAGTTCCACTTGATTTTTTCTTTCCCATTAATGCTTACTCCAATCTTATTAATTTGTAATATTAAAATAATCTTTATAAATTTTATCATAAAATCTGACAGAAATCAAGAGTTATGTTAATTTATCCTACTTTCTCTAAAATATCGCTTTTTTATCTTTAAATCTCAAAAAATTATAGAATTAAATAAATATAAAGCCACCTTATTCTGCTCTGTTGTTTTCATTTCCATAAGTTTAGCCATTGCAAACATTACAATTTTATATTTTCCAAAATTTATTAGTGTAGTTCTATATTCTTCATCTATACTTTTTAACATAATATCAAATTTTTCATAATTTTCTTTAGTATTATATATAAGACCCGCCCATTCGCTTTTACTCATACATATTGCTAATCTCAATTTATCCTTTATATCCATATCATTTATCATATCTATTAAATATTTAACTTTTTCACTTTCCATACTTAACCTCCATATTAAAACCTTGTATCATTTTTCTTTCTACCTTTTAAATTTACTATTTCATCTGTTGTTTTTACTTTTCTTCTAACATTATTAGCTATTACATTGTCATTATCATCAAAAATGCCATTTTTATATAAATCATCACTAACATATTTATAATTCTCATCTTTATCAAATCCAATTTTATTTTGAAAATGTTTCATTAAGCTACGCCAAAATCCTTTGAATTTCTGCAATTCTTGTTTAAGTTTTTCTTTTTCAGTTTGTAATTTACATATAATCTTGTCTTTAGTAGATAGTTCATTTTTCAAACTTCCGATTTCATTATCTTTTA
>CALXZF010000030.1 GCA_944393165.1 uncultured Clostridia bacterium | reverse complement strand
TAAGACACAATTATCAGAAAAAGCTGGAATAACTACAAATGCGATGGCAAAGCTTGGTAAAAATGAAACTGTGCAGGTAGAAGTTTTAGTTAAAATTTGTAAAACATTAGAATGTAATATCGAAGATGTTTTAGAAATAAAGGAAGGGGAAGAAGAATAATGTCAGGAAATAAAACTTTGAAAGTTGCGAATAGAGAAAAAAATGATGAATTCTATACGCAACTTAGTGATATTGAGAATGAACTTAAATACTATAGAGAGTGTTTTAAGGGTAAAACTATTTTATGTAATTGCGATGATCCTTTTGAAAGTGACTTTTTTAAGTATTTTGCATTAAATTTTCAATACTTAGGGATTAAAAAATTAATTACAACATGCTATTATCCTTCGCCCATAGCATATACTCAAATTTCATTATTTGGAGACGATCAACCTATAAATAAATCCATAGATAAAAAAGCATATAAAGTTGAAATAACACAAGTAGAAGATCTAAATGGAGATGGGGCTTTTGATTTAGAGGATATTCAATTACTATTAAAGAAGAAAGGAGTCGTAAAAAAACTAAAAGGTGATGGGGACTTTAGAAGCGATGAATGTGTAGAATTATTAAAAGAAGCAGATATAATAGTTACAAATCCACCATTTAGTTTGTTTAGAGAGTTTATTGAATTAATAGCTTTTTATAATAAGGATTTCTTAATTATTGGAAATACAAATGCTTTAACATATAAAGAAGTTTTTAAGTTGTTTCAAGAAAATAGAATGAGAACAGGATACACTAGTTTTAATGTTGGAATGTTCTTTAGAATTCCAGATAGTTATGAGAAATATACCAAAATTGAAAATGGTGTAAAAATGGCAAGAGTATCTACTTCTTGTTGGTTTACTTCACTACCAGTTAGAAAGCATAACGAAGAATTGGATTTATTTAAAAGATATAAAAATCACGAAAATGAATATCCTAAGTATGCTAATTTTGATGGAATTAATGTTGATACATATAAAAATATTCCATGCGATTATGATGGAGTGATGGGAGTTCCGATTACATTTTTAGATAAATATAATCCAAATCAATTTGAAATAATTGGTTTATCACATGGAAATATGGGGCAAGCTCTTGGCGTAAGTGCAAATTTAACAGAAGCTCAATGTATAGAATATAAAAAGAAAAATAAAGCTTTTAGAAAAGGATTTGTTTGTTACATAAATGAAAATGGTGACCTGATTGTTCCATACATGCGAATTCTAATAAAAAGGAAAGGGGATTTTTAGAATGAAAATAGAATTAAAAGAAATAACGATTGGAGATATTGCAGAACATTATAAAGACTTGGGAGATGATGGAGTATTTGGATACAATGACAAATTAAATATTCGACCTCCTTACCAAAGGGAGTATATCTATGATGATAAAAAAAGAGATGAGGTAGTTCGTACAATTAAAAAGGGATTTCCTTTAAATGTTATGTATTGGTGCTTGAATGACGATGGTACTTATGAAGTTCTTGATGGGCAACAAAGAATAATTAGCTTTTGCCAATATGTAGATGGGGTATTTAGCGTTGATAATAAATTCTTTCAGAATTTAACAAAACCTGAACAAGATAGAATTTTAAATTACAAATGTATGATATATATATGTGAAGGGGAAACAGATGAAAAGCTTGATTGGTTTAAAATAATAAATATTGGTGGTGTAGTATTAACACCACAAGAGTTAAGAAATGCAATATATACAGGAACTTGGTTATCGGATGCGAAATTATTCTTTAGTAAAAGAAATTGTCCTGCAAAACAACAATCAGATGATTATGTAAAAGCTGATCCTATTAGACAGGAACTTCTTGAAAAAGCACTTAAATGGATTGTTGAACGAGATAACCTAACCAACATTGAAGAATATATGGGAAGACATCAACATGACCCGAATGCAAATGAACTTAAACAGTATTTTAGAAATATAATGTGGTGGATTGAAGATACTTTTCCTGTTAAAAGGAGTGAAATGAAGGCAGTTGAATGGAATACATTATATGATAAGTTTAAGGATAAAACTCTTGATGCTACTGCATTAGAAGAAAAAATAAAAGAACTTATGCAAGATGAAGATGTGACAAAAAAATCAGGAATATATGAGTTTGTATTGACAGGAAATGAGAATAAATTAAATATTAGAGCTTTTGATGACAGAATGAAAAGAGAAGCTTATGAAAGACAAAATGGTATTTGTCCTGTTTGTGGAGAACATTTTGAGATAAATGAAATGCAAGGAGATCATATAACACCTTGGAGTAAAGGGGGTAAAACAACAGCCGATAACTGTCAAATGCTATGTTCGGAGTGTAATAGAAGAAAAAGCAATGTTTAATAAAACATTATATTAAAAATACAAGGAGCAAATATTATGGCAATTGGTAAATTAGAAGAAGTAGATATTAGGGAACTATGGAAACATGAACAATATGATTTTTCAGAATGGTTGTCTAAGAAAGAAAATATAGAGAATTTGAATGATATATTGGGATTAACACTTGTCGACATAAGCAAAGAAACTTATGTGGGGGCATATAGATGTGACTTGTTTGCTAAAGATGAAACAACAGGAATAAAAGTTATAATTGAAAATCAATTAGAAATGTCTAATCATGATCATTTAGGGAAAATAATTACATATGCTTCTGGATTAGATGCTAAAGTTGTTGTTTGGATTGTAAAAGAAGCAAGAGAAGAACATAGAAGTGCTATAGAATGGTTAAACAATAATACAAACAGTAATGTTAATTTTTTCTTAATAGAAATTCATGCATATAAAATAGGAAATTCAGATAATGCACCTATGTTTCAAGTAATAGAACAACCTAATGAATTAATTAAAAACAATAAATCGACTAATAGTAATGACACAATGAATAAATCACAATCACAAAGAGTAGAATTCTGGAATCAATTTAATAATGTTCTTATTGAAAGAGGAAAACCTTTTAATGTTAGAAAAGCCACAACAGATCATTGGTATAATGTTGCGATAGGGACTAGTGATGCTCATATAGCTATTACATTAATAA
>CALXZF010000029.1 GCA_944393165.1 uncultured Clostridia bacterium | reverse complement strand
AAATATGATGCAACAGAGCAAGAGCCAACACCAATAGCAAATCTAATAGATAAGGCAGAAGCAGAAGAAAAAGAAGAATATACATTAAAAGTAGTAGATGATAGTGCAGACGGAGAAGAAGAAATCTTTTATATTCCAGGAGGATTTTATTTAGGTGGATTAAATGCAGACGACCAACTAGAAGTGGAAACAGAAGTAGATGAAGGAATAGTAATAACAGACGGAACGAACGAGTTTGTTTGGGTGCCAGTTGATAGTACATCTCTTGCTGAAATGTATCAAACAGAAAGTACAGATGAAGTAACTTTGCCAGTACCGTTAAGTAAAAGTAGTTTAAATGAGGAAGCAACAACAACAAATGTGTATAGTAATTTGAGAATAAGAACTGGAGATTCTTATACAGCTGGAGTTCCAGGAACAACAAATGTAAGAGAGCCAGACATATTAATAGACACAACAATACGGGGATGCAAGTACAACGGCCAATGAGGGAATAAACTTATTAAAGAGTGAGCTAGGATACACTGGAAGTAATGAAGAAATATTGAAAAATTTTGCGCAAGATATGGTCAATGAATACATTGCAACACATGAAAGTATAGCAAAATATGGAGGCTTTTATATAGGAAGATATGAGTTAACAGTAATAGACGGAAAGCCAACAGTGCAAAGAAATCAGCCAGTATTAACAGCAGTAAGTACAGGAGCAAGAAATTGGTATGGATTAAAGAAGGCATGTAATGAAGTAGTAACAAATAGCCAATATGCACAAAGCGAAATGATATATGGAAATCAATGGGATGAAGTAATGGACTGGTTGAAACAAACAGAATTTGTAGATGATCTAACACTAGTAGATAGTGATTCAAGTAGTTGGGGAAATTATATTGATTATTCAGGACCAACAATAAACGACTATATGGAAAGAACCCCACAAGAATCAGGATTTAGTGATTACTGGTCAGCGAATAATATATATGACCTAGCTGGAAATTATTATGATTGGACCCAAGAAGCGAGCCTCACCGACTATCGAGTTCTTCGTCGGTGGCGGTTACTACAGTTCCGGTTCTCGCATTCCAGCTTCTGACCGTAACAGCAATGGTCCGTATTATTCCGAAAGCAGCTACACTTCGCGTGTGGCATTGTATGTCAAGTAAAATTTTGCGAGCACTCGATGTGCGAGCAAAATTTCATAATCAGATATAATAGTACAAAATAGTATGAAACATAACAAGACATAGATACCCTAGGTAATACTGGTTATCATGTCTTGTCTTGTATCTCTGGTGCTTTTAATCTAAGTCTCCATATATCAGTAAAACAAATCAAAATATTGACTTATACAAACTAATGTTTTATAATGTTACCGGTGGTAATATGGAAAAAAAGCAAAAACAAATATTACACATTGATGTAAATAATGCATTTTTAAGCTGGACTGCCATAGATAGATTAGCACAAGGAGAGACTCTAGATATTAGAGAAATTGAAGCTGTAATAGGTGGAGATGAATCAAAAAGGTCTGGAATTGTTATAGAAAAAAGCATGAAAGCAAAGAGGCGAGGCGTGCGTACAGGAGAAACATTGTACCAAGCTAGACTAAAATGCCCTAATTTACAAGTGTTTAAAGGAAATTATAAAAGCTATAAAAAACATTCCAACGATTTATATAATCTTTTATTACAATATACAGATAAAATACAAAGATTTAGTATAGACGAATGCTTTTTAGATATGACAGACTATCTGGGAAATAGAGATTTGTTAAGTATAGCATATGAAATTAATAAAAGAGTAAAAAAAGAGCTTGGCTTTACTGTAAATATTGGAGTAGCACATAATAAACTGCTAGCAAAAATGGCGTCGGACTTTACTAAACCAGATAGAGTACATACATTATTTGAAAATGAAATACCAACCAAGATGTGGACTCTTCCTGTATCTGAATTATTTATGCTAGGAAGAAAGACAATTCCAAAACTATATAACATGAACATTAAAACAATTGGAGATTTAGCAAAACAAGATAGAGAGTTAATGATAAAAAAATTTGGAAAACATGGTTTGATGATGTGGGAATATTCGAATGGAATAGATAAATCTGAAGTCCACTATTTAGAAGAAAAACCAAAAGGAATAGGAAACTCTGTTACTCTACCAGTTGACTTGGTTGAAAAAGAAAAAATAGAAAAGGTGTTATTAACTCTAGCAGAGCAAGTAACATATAGATTAAGAAAATATGATATGTATGCAAAAGTAGTAAATGTGCAATTAAGAACAAAGGACTTCAAAGATTTTTCACATCAAAAAAAATTAATGAATCCAACATCAAACACAAAAGATGTATATAAAGTAGCAAAAGAATTGTTAAACGAAATGTACAAAAAAGGTACATTCATTAGACTAGTAGGATTAAGAGTAGATAATTTGATTGAAAAAGACGAAATGCAATTATCTTTATTTAGTAATGAAGAAGAAAAAAAGCAAGAAAAATTAGATGAAGTAGTGGATAAATTAAAAGAAAAATTCGGATACAATTCAATAACAAGAGCAGGAAAGATGAATGCAGAAAAAGTTATAAAATTTAAAGATTCTTAATTTGTCGTTTTGGGGACAGGCCTAAAACGACAAACCTGTCGCTGAGGGACAGGACTTAAAACGACAAACTTGTCGCTAGGGGACAGACCTTGAAATGTATAGCTTGACAAAGTAATTGTTACAGTTTACAAACTACTAAAGTTTTTACAAGCTAATATGAGAATATGAAATGTGATTTGAATTACTTTTACAAAACATTACTATTAACCTATATAAAACAAAAAGGCTGTAAACCAATCAGTAATTTTATAAAAATCAAATAAACTTTTAAAATCTATTTACAAAAAGTTATTTTATGGTATAATTTGGATAATTACAGCGAAAGATGAAACATTATAGGAATAATGGGAAAGGAATGAGATATAATGGATGAAAAAAATGTAAACAGTACAGAAGAGGCAAAAACAGAAAAAGTTACTAACACAAAAAAACAAACAAAAACTGAAAGTGGTAAAACTACTAAAAAGAGCACAAACAAAGTAGCAAGCAAAGATAGTAAAGCTAAAACAACTACTGCAAAGAAAACCAGTAGCAGTAAAGAAACAAATCAATCTAGTGAAGCAAGCAAAACAGATGATTTAACATTTAAAAGAGTAGAAATGAATAGCAAAAATAAAAAAACTTTAGATGATTTGAACGAGACAAAGAAGAAATCACACGGATTTGCAAAAGCAATACTTATTATAATAATGATATTAATTGCTGCATATTGTATTTTCTTTGTAAGAAATTTAATTATTCTACACAATATAGCAGATAAAATTGCAGACTTAGAAAATGTGGAAAATTATTCATTTGATACTAGGTCAACAAATAGCGATTCTTCAATAGTTACTATACAATATTACAAAAAAGATAATCTAGAAAGATTTGATTTGACAAAAGATGATACAACTCTAATTTATTGGTATGATAGTGATACTAGAGAAAAAATATTAGCAGTTCCAACTGACAGAAGGGCAACAGTCTCATCAGATGCAGATGACAGTGCATTTGTTTCTTTACCAGTGTGTACAGAATTGTATAATGACGGAACTATTGCATATATGAGTTTAATAAGCATGATTTATTCAGAAAACTATAATGGAATTGATTGCTATGTAATTAGTCTTGGAAATGACCAAAAAACATGGGTAGAAAAAGAAACCGGATATGTAGTAAAAAGAGAAACAGTAGGGACAGTTGCTGAATATAATAATGTAAGAGTAAATGAATTGACAGAAGTATATAAACCAGATTTGACTGGATATGAAATAACAAATGAATAATTAAACAGGGGGCAAAAGGCGGAGCATTGTCTAAAACTAAGACAAGTGTTTCGCCTCTTGTCTCTTTTTGAGCTATATGATATACTTATTGTCGAAAAAATAGATTAGGTGGGTGTTTTATGGAATTAATTGTAGAAAATGTAAAAAAGAGTTTTGAGAAAAAAGAAGTTTTAAAAGGAATAAATTTTACTTTTGAGAAAGGAAAAATTTACGGTTTACTTGGTAGAAATGGTGCCGGTAAGACAACTTTTTTTAATTGCTTGAATAAAGATTTAAAAATTGATGAAGGAAAATTTATTATGCAAGAAGGCGAAAAAGCAAGAAAGCTAGAAATTAGCGATATTGGCTATGTCGTTTCAACGCCAAATGTTCCAGAGTTCTTGACTGGGAGAGAGTTCTTAAAATTTTTCTTAGAAATAAATGAGAAAACGATAGAAAATCCCAAAACAATAGATGATTATTTTGATTTTATGAAAATAGACAAAGATGACAGAGATAAATTGTTAAAGGATTATTCTCATGGAATGAAAAACAAAATGCAAATGCTTATTAATATTATTGCGAAACCACACATATTGCTATTAGATGAACCACTAACATCGCTAGATGTGGTAGTTGCAGAAGAAATGAAACAGATGCTTAGAGAGATAAAGAAAGATCATATAATTATATTTTCAACTCATATTATGGAACTTGCTCTAAGTTTATGTGATGAAATTGTAATATTAAGTAACGGTGTTTTAGAAGAAATAGACAAAAATAATCTTGATAACACAGAAATAAAAGATAAAATTATAGAAGCATTAAAAGAAGAGGATGTTAATTCATAAAAATTAAAATTAGAAATAAAGGGGAAAGTTATGTTAAAAACATTTATCGAATCATTTAAATTAAGAAATGCATACAAGGTAAACACAGTTATATACTCATTAAAGCAAATACCAATTATAAAAAGAATTCTACCTAATACATTATATAAAAGCAAAGCATTAAAAGTAATTGGAACAATAATAAGTATATTTTGGGAATTATGCTCTATTTTCTTAGGGAAACTAATTTACATAGCTGGAATGATATTTGGAATGATGAGTTTATATGAAGCAAATCAGCCAGGTGTATTTATAACTATTTTTACCTTTTTGACAATTGCAGGAGCGACGATGAACACATATATGTTCAATCCAACAAATGATAAATATTATGCAATGTTCATTATGAGAATGGATGCCAAAAAATACACTTTATCCAACTATATTTATTCAATTCTAAAAGTGATAATAGGCTTTATGCCTTTTACAATTATTTTTGGTTTATTGTCAAATATTCATATAGGAATATGTATACTTATGCCGTTTTATGTGGCAAGTGCAAAGATAATCTTTAGCACATATGCCTTAAGAAAATACAAGAAAACAGGAATATCAATAAATGAAAATAAGCCAATTCAATTTATATGGGGTGTCGTGGGATTCTGTTTAATTTTAGGATATGGTATGCCATATTTAGGAATAACTATACCACAAGTAGGTTTTGCTATAATTGGAATAATCTCAGTTATAATAGGAATTTTTTGCATTAGATATATAAAAAGCTTTGACAAATACAGAGAAATGTACAAAGAAATTTTAACAAGTGATAATATGAATGTGCAGAAAAACGCTCAGACAATAGCGAAGGAGAATGTGCATAAGCAAATAGATATATCAGCAAGCATAACAAGTAACAAAAAGGGATTCAAGTATTTTAATGATTTATTTGTAAAAAGACATAGCAAAATTTTGTTAAAATCCGCCAAAAAAACTGCTATGATAAGTTTATGCATTATAATCATTGTTGCATTTGCTACACAACTAAATGCAGAGTTTAGAAGCAGAACAAACGAAATTCTAATGAATTGTTTACCATATTTTGTTTTTATAATGTATTTAATAAATAGAGGACAAGTGGTAACACAAGCCATGTTCATGAATTGCGACCATAGTATGCTTACATATTCTTTTTACAAAACCCCAAAGTCAATATTATTGCTATTTAAAGAAAGAATCAAAAGTGTTGTAAGTATAAATTTATTACCAGCATTGGTAATAGGAATTGGTCTACCTACACTACTATACATTACAGGAGGAACAGATAATATATACAATTACTTAATATTATTTGTATCAATCGTGTCTATGAGCGTGTTTTTCTCGGTACATCATCTGGTATTGTATTATTTACTACAGCCATATAACATCAGTAGTGAAACAAAAAGTAGCACTTATTCAATAGCAAGTTTTGTGACTTATATCGTATGCTATTATATGTTACAAATCCAGCTTCCAACAACATATTTTGGAATAGGAACAATAATTTTTGCAATTCTATATTCTGTAGTGTCACTATTTATAGCATATAAGCTTGCTCCAAAAACATTTAGAATACGAGTTTGAAAAATATGTGTGCACCTTAAAGCAAGAAAGGGATTTAATTAAATATGAAAATAGATAAAATAAAAAAATTAAAAAGGCAGGGCAAGGCATTTTCCGTACTATCTAAAATCTTTACTATAGTCCTAGGGATTATCCTAATCCTAGTATTGTTTGGAATAATTGCAACTCAAGTATTTTTATATTGGGGATTTGGAACTCTAATTTTAACTTTATTAGCAAGCATGTATGTTTTACCAGTATTGGGAATCCTTCTGGCACTACTTTTAATTATGTATACTGTAAAAATGCTAATATATAGAAAGCCAAAAGGACAAATGATTTTCAGAACAGTGCTTTCTACAATTGTATTAATCGGTATGCTTATAGTTCCATTAGGTTCATTTATTATTATAGGTGTGTCGCTTTCACTTATACCATATATTGCATTATTGGTGTTGTCAATTATAGCTTTAATATTTTGGAATGATAATATTTCAAAGCAGTACAAGTTATTGATAGAAGATGCAATTAATACTGAGTTAGAAAAACAGGACAGCTCAGAACATTTAAATAGTATTACAGAAGATGCCATAATCAAAAGTGGACGAAAAAAGATAATTATAGCAAGTATAGCGATAATAGTTTTTATAATTCTATTAGTAATTGTTATTGCAATAGCTATGGACATAAAAAAAGCAAAAGAAGAAAAAGAGAAAGAAATAAGCGAGAATATTTTAAGTGGTATGTCCTCAAGTAGTGAAGATGCATACGAACAAAAACAAGTAGAAGAGTATAAATATTTTGCTGATGATAAAAACGGAGTTTTAGTACAAATGAAAGCACCTTTTAGAGACAGGTACATAGTCGAAATATATAAAACAGAAGACGGAGGAGAGAATTGGAATAAAATAGATACTAATGTAGGAGGAGTATATGTTGGTACAGAATTCTTGTTTATAAACGAAAACATTGGATTTTTCCATGATCCACATGGAGGAGTGGACAGCTATGGTTCACTCGAAATAACTACAGACGGCGGACATACATGGAATAATGTAAAAGTAAATAAACCAGATTCCATAACAGAAAATAATATATTTTTTAACGATTTACCAAAACAAGAAGGAGATAAATTAACAGTTGTAGCATATACAGTTAGATTAACAAGATATCCAAACGAGAAATATTATGAATTCGAATCAACAGATTCAGGAAGAACATGGGATTATGTAAGAGTACTAGAGCCTGAAGCGTGAACAAAAGGGACTACATCCATTTATTCACGGTCATGAATTAAAAAGCTAAAAAGAGTATCTCTTTTATCCAAAAACAAAGCCGTGAACAAATGGAAGTAGTCCCTTTTGTTCACGGAATAGCCTTGGAGTGAAAGAGGTGTGTCCCTTTGTCCCATTTTTGGGACAATAGCTCCGTCCCCATGTCCCAAAAATTAAGAAAAAATAAATAGTTTTTTTAAAAATAAGTGGTATACTAATAGTAGTTTATAAAATAGCAGAAGGGGATGAACTTTAAGTTGAGCAAAAAAACAAAAGCATTTAAATATATTTTAATGATAATAGTAATTGCCTTGTGCATAGGCCTAATAATATATCTTTTTCCAGTTATTAGGAATTTGAGTACACCAGAAGGACAACTTGAATTCAAAGAGCAAGTTGCCAATTTGGGCTTCCTTGGATATCTAGCTTTATTTGGATTACAATTTGCACAAATATTTTTAATTATTCTTCCTGGAGAGCCAATAGAAGTATTGGCAGGCATGTGCTATGGCGGGATTGGTGGCTTGATATTTATTACTATTTCTGTGTTTATAATCACTTCAATTGTGTTTTTAGCAGTAAGAAAGTATGGAAGAAAGTTTGTTTATAGTTTTTGTAGCCAAGAAAGAATTGAGAAAATAGAAAATAGCAAATTATTCAAGAATCCAAAGAAAATAGAATGGATAATGCTGATATTATTTTTAATACCAGGTACGCCAAAAGATTTAGTTGTATATATAGCAGGTTTACTTCCGTTAAAACCACTTAGATTTATTTTGATTTCTACATTTGCTAGACTACCTTCAGTAATTTCATCTACTTTTGCAGGAAGCAATATAGTTGCCGGAAATTGGAAGTTTAGTATAATTATATATGCAGCAACATTTTTAATTGTAGGAATAATAATTTTTATTATTAATAAATTTGATAAAGATAAAACCGCTGAAGAAGCTATGAAAATAATGAAAGATTAAGTATATTGTTAGTTGAATAAAAAAATAAATTTAGGTAATAATGTAAATATAACTAAAAAAGAAAGAGGGAGATATATGATTACAGAAGACCTAAATTTATTTTTGGCTAATTTAAATGTTTTTTACAGAAAATTGCAAAATTATCATTGGAATATAAAAGGAGAAGATTTCTTTAATGTCCATGCAAAACTTGAAGAGCTATATGATGATGTGAATGAACAGATTGACGAAATAGCAGAACATATTCTAATTATAGACGGAGAGCCATTAGGAACTATGAGTGACTACTTAGAAATTACTCAAATAAAAGAAGCTCAAAATGAAAAAATATTTTCTAAACAAATATTTGAAAATCTATTAAAAGATTATAGCATATTAGTAGAAAATGCTACTAAAATAAAAGAAGATGCAGATAATGAAAAAAAATATGCAACTTCAGCTTTAATGGATGAATATTTGCAAGATTTTGGTAAGAAAATCTGGATGATTAGACAAATGTCAATGAAATAAGAAATGTGGCTTGATTTTATAGTATTATGCATTTCTAAGAAACACTTTAAATTTTCATATAAAATTTAGAGTGTTTTTTTCTAAATAATGTTGATCAAATTAATAAAATAGCATATAATAATAGTAAGAAAATCATAGAAAGTAAGGAAAGGAGGAGCGGAAATGGAACTCGCCAAAGTAACTACAAAGGGACAAATAACAATACCAAAAGCTATTAGAGAAAAACTGGATTTGAAAGAAGGCAGTAAAATTATTTTTTTGCAAAAAGGCAATGATATTATCATAAAGAATTCAGCAATGCTTGCTTTGGAAAAAATTCAAGAAGAGTTTGAAGGAGAGGCAGAAAGATTAAATATAAAAAATGAAGAAGATGTGATTAAACTATTAAAAGAATTTAGAAAGGAAAGGAAACAAAAATGATATGAGAGTAATGTTAGATACTAATATTCTTATATCATCATTCATATTTAAAAGTAAAAAAATAAATGAATTAATAAACGAACTTTCAAAAAATCATGAAATAGTAATTTGTTCATATACAATAGAAGAGCTAAAGGAATTAATAAAATCAAAATTCCAAGTAGACGAAAAAGCATTGGACGAATTTTTAAGGGATTTTCCATATGATGATGTGTTCATTACTGGAGATAAAGATTTTATGGGTGTGAAAATAGAAAGACCAGAAATTATGACAGTAAGTAAGTTTTTAGAAAAATATTGCTATAGCAAATAACACAAACCAGCTTAAAATAACTTAGATTATTTAAGCTGGTTTTTTAAGAAAACTTTAATAATTAATACAAATTTATTTAATAATTTGTTGGTATATTAAACTTACAGAAATGTAATAAAAGATACATATTAATCGATGTGAACTAAATAATTAAATCTATATAATAAATAATATGTAGAAAAAACGGAAATAATATATGAATATCGTAAAGGGGAAATTAGTATGGAGAAAAATAGTAAGTTTAATGAAATTATTAAATTATTTGTTATTTTTATGATAGGTAGTATAATTGGTTATGTTGTTGAAATGATAGTTGCATTGGTGCAAAATGGACATTTTGTTTCAAGACAAGGTCTTTTGTATGGCCCTTTTACACCAGTGTATGGCATAGGAATTTTGGTATATTATGTGTTTTTTACATTTGTGAAAAACAGAAACAAAGGGATAATATTTATTTCCTCAATGATATTAGGTGGAATTACTGAATATCTATGCTCATATATTCAAGAAAAAGTATTTGGAACAGTTTCGTGGGACTACTCTTCATGGCTATTTAATATAAATGGGAGAACGACTCTAATACATTGTACTTATTGGGGACTTGCTGGACTTCTTTATACATCATACATCGAGCCATTAATACCTAGAATAGAGGAGTTTGTAAAAAGCCATAAAGTAAAAATCATGGCGAGCAGCATAGCAGTTTTTATGATATTCAATATAGCAATATCTTCAATGGCTGCTATAAGGCAAAAAGAAAGAGCACAAAATATTCCAGCACAAGACGGTGTCGATAGATTTTTAGATAGCATGTATCCAGATGAATATATGGATGAAGTTTTTGCTAATAAAAAGAATGTGAGTTAATAAATTTTTAGACTTTCTATTGACATTTTAGAAATAAAGAATTAATATCTAGGCGAAATAATTTATTAAAATATATTTAGGCAAATAAAATTTACCTAAATACTTAGGGGGATGTGTAATGATTGAAATTCAAAATGTTTCAAAATCGTATGTTAAAGGCAAAAAATCTGTGGATTCACTAAATCTACAAATAAAAAATGGAGAAATTTTTGGCTTCTTAGGCCCAAATGGTGCAGGAAAAACGACAACCATTAGAATGATTACTGGTATTTTAGAGCCAGATGAGGGAGATATTTTAGTAGACGGACATAGTATAAAAAAAGATCCAATAGAAGCAAAAAAGAATTTTGGATTTGTACCAGATAGTCCAGATATGTTTTTAAAACTAAAAGGAATTGAATATTTAAATTTCTTGGCTGAAGTATATAATGTGCCAGCCGAAGAAAGAAAGGAGAGAATAGAAAATTTAACTAAAAAATTCGAGATTTTCGATGAATTAAACAATAATATAGAAAGCTACTCACATGGTATGAGACAAAAAATAGTTATATGTGGGGCTCTAATTTCTAAACCTAAAAATTGGATTTTGGATGAGCCGATGACAGGTTTAGACCCTAAAGCGTCTTATGATTTAAAAGAGATGATGAGAGAGCATGCAAAGCAAGGAAATACTGTTTTCTTTTCTACACATATATTAGAAGTTGCAGAAAAACTTTGTGATAGAGTAGGTATAATTAATAAAGGTAAATTAGTATTTGTAGGGACTTTTGAAGAAATGAAAGAAAAATTCAAGGAGGAAGCCTCTTTAGAAAAGTTGTTCTTAGAAATTACAGAAAAGTGATTAAAATATCAAAAATAGACATAAGGAATTTTTAAAATGAAATAATGTCTAAAATTTTGTTACAGGAGTTATGAAAGGGATGTGAATAATATGACAGCATTATTGACGAAAATATTTCTAAAAAGTTCTATGCAAAAAATGGATGAGCAGTTTGGAGTATCTGGAAAGAAAACTTCAGCTATGAAAGTAATATTATATGGACTTTTATTATTGTACTTGCTAGGATTTGTTGGACTTTTTAGTTACAACATAATAGGAGCATTAAAATCAGTTAATCAAGAAACAATGTTTATAGGGTTAATCCTATTATTAGTATTAGGAATAACAATGGTTCAAACCATTTTTTCTAGTATAAACATTTTATATTTTACTAAAGATACAGATTCGTTGCTACCACTACCAATAAAGCCATACCAAATAATATGGGCTAGGACCAATGTGATAATCTTAGTAGAATACTTAATAGATATTATTGTAGGACTTGTGCCACTTGTGATATATGGTATTATGCTAAATTGTGGCATTACATATTATATTTCAGTAATTTTAACAATACTATTATTGCCAATACTTCCAGTTGTTTTAATTTCGTTATTGGTAATGATAGTAATGTGTTTTTCAAAAATCACAAAAAACAAGAATAGATTTCAATTAATAGCGACACTTCTAGTATTGGTCATAGTAATTGGGTTATCTGTATTTATGAGCAGAGTAGCACCAGAGACTGTCACAGATGAGCAATTGATAGAAATGATGAGCAGTGCAAACAGCATGGTAAGCTTAATAAAGGGATATTTTCCAACACTTGAGTATGCTATAAATGCTATTACAAGTGGCTCAGTTCTTACCACAATAGTAGAATTTGCTAAAATTATTGGAATAACGATTTTGGCATTTGGAATATATATAGTTTTAGCACAGAAAATTTACTTTAAAGGATTAATAGGAAATTTATATGGTGGAACCAAAAAGAAGAGCTTTAAGAAAATAGATTCTAAAAAAACAACATTGGGAAAAGCATATGTCGCAAAGGAATTCAAAATTTTATTAAGGAATCCTGTGTTCTTAGTGCAATGCTTATTACCAGCTCTATTATTTCCAATACTTTGTATATTATTGATATTTTTAGGTTTAAACAGTGAAGACATGCAAGATTTAAATGAATTGTCACAGATGTTAGCATCAAACAAAACAGTGTTATTGTTAGGAATCTTGGGAGTTTACCAATTTTTCTCAATGATAATATATGTATCAGCAACTGCAATATCAAGAGACGGAGAAAATGCAGTCTTTATAAAATACATACCAGTTTCCTTATATAAGCAATATGTATATAAAACAATTCCAAATATTATTATGAATATAGTATCAATAGTTATAATATTAGGAATAGCAATGTATGTAGTAGACATATCTATAATAGAAGTAATATTACTATTTATAGTATCGACTATAATGGCAATTTTCCAAAGCTTTTTGCTAATTCTAATAGATTTAAAAAGACCAAAATTAAAATGGAGTTCTGAATATGCAGTAGTAAAACAAAATATTAATCTAATTTTTCCAATGTTACTTTCGTTTATTAATATTGGAATTATAGTATTATTTGGAATGTTTATGGGGGCTTTGCCAGCATATGTGCCAACAGTAATTCTTGGAGTATTGTTCTTAATAGCAAGTATAGTACTATGTAAATATTTAAAAAATAATCAATATAAATTAGCAAGAAAAATTGTATAACAAAAAATCTTATGATATAATGTACAAAAACTTGGTCAAAAGGGACACTCCATTTCGTCCAAGTTCTTGGACAAAAGGGACACTCCTTTGTAAAAATATATTAAACCACATCAGGTGTGTCCCAAATGACCAAGTTTTTGGCCGAAATGGAGTGTCCCTTTTGGCCAAAATGCGAAAAAGGAGAGGTTTTATGGAAGAACAAACAAAAAACAGATATGTATTAGGAGTACTTGGAGCCTTAGCAGGAGCCATAGTAGGAGCAGTGCCATGGGTACTATTATATGTTTTTGGCAATATGATGTATGCGGTACTTGCAATTTTAATTGTTGTATGTAGTTTTTATGGCTACAAAATGACAAAAGCAAAAATAGATAGAAAATTACCTGTAATATTATCTATTACATCTTTAATTTCAATTACACTTACTATGTTTATAATTATTCCAATTTGCTTAATGGTGCAAGAAGGAATACCTGTATCAATAGAAAATATTCAATTAATTTATACATATCAAGAATTTACAGACGCAATAATGACTGATTATGTTATTGCATTATTATTCTGCATTTTAGTAATAGGCGGAATCGTATATAATTTGAACAAGCAATTAAAAGAAGGAGTTGCAGATAAAGATATAAAAATAATTTCACAGGATGCAGGAACTGATGCTTTTCCAAATGAGGATATTGACAAAGTGAAAAATATATTTGAAAAAAATGATGCGATGAGTAAAAAACATACTATAACAAAAGAATTAGTTATGGAAGATATCGAAAAAGAATTTGGAGAAGAAAAAGGAAAAAGAATTTTTAATTATTTAAAAGCACAAAAAATTATTCGCAAAAAATCTAATAAATATTATTTTTCAGAAAAAGCACAGAAAAGTGTATGGTATAGATATGGAATTGCTAGTATTAAAACATTTTTAATAGTTTTAGCGTTAGCTATAATAATTGCGGCAGTTATCATATTTGTGCAAGATAGAACAGTGAATGAAACAGACGATACACAAGATAATACTGTATTTGATGTTGGTTCAGACGGAATCAATTTAGAGTTCCCAGACGGAATTACAAGACTTTCAAATGAGCAAATTGAATATTATTTTGGCGAAGAGTATACCTATGTATACGACTGTATAGCTACTGATGAAAATTTTGAAGATATGATAATGGTATTTACAGTATATAAATCTACCTTGGATCAGGAGTATACAGTAGAAGAGTTCTTAAAAGTTTCTATGGATGATGAAAACATAGAAATAGAAGAAAAACAAATTGCTGGAAAAACATTTTATGCAGTAAATAGACCATATGAGACTGAAGACGGAACTAGCTATTTAGAGCAAGACCTAGTATATGAAGCTGATGATAGATTTGTGTGCATAGTATTCGATACTTTAGAAAGTAATCCACTAAAACCAGAAGATATTATAAAATAAGACAGTAGGTAATATGTTTATAAAGTTCATATTAAATAAACTTTATAAACATATTATACTATGATAAAGGAATGAGATTAAGAATGATTAAAGTTGAAAATATAAAGAAAAAGTTTGTAAAATACAAAAACAAAACCGAAAAAGAAGAGTTCTTTGCAAACAACGGAATTTCTTTTGAAGCAAAAGACGGAGAAATAATAGGTATTCTTGGACCAAATGGAGCAGGAAAAACTACGCTTTTAAGAATGATAGCGGGAATATTGGAACCTACAGAAGGTTCGGTTACATTTGACGGTTTAAATTATAAAAATAACGAAATTGAAATAAAACAAAATATAGCATATTTATCAGGAAATACAAAACTATATGATACATTATCTACATATGAACTTTTGAAAATGTGTGCTGACATTTACGGTGTATCTAAAGAAGATTCTGACAAAAGAATAAAAGAATTATCTAAAATATTGAATATGGATTCATTTTTATATAACAAAATAGCAAATTTATCTACAGGGCAAACACAGAGAGTAAATATTGCTAGATGTTTAGTACATAATCCACAATATTATATTTTGGACGAAGCAACAACAGGGCTAGATATCATTTCAAGCCAAATCATTTTAGATTTTATTAAACAAGAAAAGCAAAAAGGAAAAACCATTTTATATTCTACACATTATATGGAAGAAGCGGAGAACATTTGTGACAGAGTAATTATGATAAATAAAGGAGTAGTTATAAATTCAGGAACTCCTGCCAAAATAAAAGAAGATACTAATACAACTAATCTAAGAGACGCATTTTTCCATTTGATAGGAAATTAGTATAATTGAAGGGATGTTATAAAATGAAAAACAATCTGTGGAACATATTAAAAAAGGAATTAAGAGAATTATTTAGAGACAAAAAATCTTTAGCCATGATGTTAATCATACCAATATTTATACCACTTATTATGCTTGGAATGTCTGCTTTGTTTGAAATGCAATCAAATAAAGATGTAGAAGAATTTAATAAAATTGGTTTTGGGTACGAACTAAGTGACGAAGAAAAGCAAATTGCAGAACAAATGAATATTGAGGTTATAAATGGTACAGAAGATGAACTAATACAAAAATATGAAAATGGAGAAATCAATTTATATATTACAAAAGAAGGCAATAAATACATAATTAATAATGACGGTTCAGACAATAGTGCATATGCACAAGGATTAATGGAGAGCTACTTTAATGCATATAAGGAATACTTACAACAGAATTATCTACAAGAAAATGGAGTAAACCCAGATGAAGTATTAAATATAATAACTGTTGAAGAAAATGTAACTGAAGAAGAAAACTTCTTTGGAAACTACATAAAAATATATGCTTTCTTGTTCATAATAATGGCGATTACAGTATCAGCAACATATCCTGCAACAGATACAACAGCCGGAGAAAAAGAAAGAGGAACTTTAGAAACACTACTAACATTTCCAATAAAAAGCAGAGATATAATTGTGGGAAAATTCTTGGCGGTTTCTATTTCGTCAATAGTTACAGGATTAATAAGTTTTGCATTAGCTATAATTGCATTAATATTTGCACAAGATGCATTTAGTATTTATGAAGGTGTAGATATAATGTATAGTGCTTCAAGTATAGTGTTTGCGATTTTAGTGATTGTAGCGTATTCATTCTTTGTTAGTGGACTATGCATCTCTATCGCAAGTACTTCAAAAACATTTAAAGAAGCACAAAGTGCATTAACCCCATTAACATTTATATCATTTTTCCCAAGCTTCATAGTATTTATGGTAGGGATAGAAACAACACCAATATTATCAATAATACCATTTGTGAACTACACAATGATATTTACTGATATCTCAAATGGAAATATAAATATTTTAAATATTGCATTAATGGCGGTTTCAACAATAATATATATTGCAATAATATTTACTTACATAATTAAACAATACAAATCGGAAAAAGTATTGTTTTCAAGATAATTTTGAGTAAGAATAGTAAATTTTTTGTTACAATTTATGAATTATGACAAATACTACTATTTTGCACAAGTACTGTATTATAAAAAAACGAGAATATGGAATGAAAATCAGCTTGACCGACATATTCTCGCTTTTTTTATAACACAGTACATGTGAATTTCTAAGAGATGAAAAAACATAATACATGAATTGTATTTTTTTGTGTTTAGCCAAAGCAATTGTTCCTTTATAAAAAACAATAAAATTGGAATAAAAATCCAGTTTTGTAATAAATTGTAATAGAGAAAATTACGAACATATGTTTACAAATAAGACAGATAATAGTATAATTATGATATAGCCAAAAGCATAAGATAATTATCTATTTTTTGTCAAAGGAGCGAAGTTCAATGCAAAACTATTTTTTATGTATTGATTTAAAAACATTTTATGCATCTGTTGAATGTGTAGAAAGAAACTTAGATCCATTTAATACTAATTTAGTTGTGGCAGATCCAAGTAGAGGAAATGGTGCAATTTGTTTAGCGGT
>CALXZF010000028.1 GCA_944393165.1 uncultured Clostridia bacterium | reverse complement strand
TATATCTATCACCTAACAATGTTGTAATCTCTTTTCTTGAACTACTACTTGCTGATGTTGTATATGGTGATGATTGCCACCCATAATTTTTATCAAACCAATAAAAACTATTTCCATATTCATTCATTCCATTTGCATATCCTTCTTTGTCTACTAGTCTATAAAAATCTCTGTTTGATGTAGTATTTGTATATCCGCCTTCTAATGGCACCAAATCCTCTGATACTATTAAAAGCTCTCCCGTTTCTTCATCTGCTCCTAATACTCTCCAGCTATATTGGTATTCTGATGCTGTAAATATTTGGTCTCCATATCCATTATTTGATTCATAAGATGTATAAGATGCATTAGATGTTGTACAATCATAATTCACATAATCACCTATTGCAAGTGTGACCTTTCCATTTGTTACATTCCCAGACTCATCATCATACCACATTGCTGGTAATTCAAATTCTGTTATTTCTGACATTTTATTTGCATACACTTGTGATATATTATCTGTTTTTTCAATTTCACTTTGTATAGTATTTTCAGATGATTCTTTTGTTACTTGTGCTTGTCTCCATAACCCATTTTCTCCCCATACAGCATTAATAGTTATTGTTGATATGATTATTAAAATTATTATTGTTATTACAAGTGTAACTAATGTTATGCCACGATTATTTGTATTGATTTGCAATTTTGCATATTTAATGAAGCTTAATTCTTTAAAATCATGCTCTCTCTCTGTCTCTCTTAGAACTTCAATGGTTTTAGAGCTTTTTTCTTTTTTTATATTCATAATGTTTGTCTCCTTGTTTGCGTTTATTTTATTTTTTGATTTACTTCTAATCTTATACCAATTATTTTACTCTACAATATTACTTTATTTTTATATACATAGCTACACGAGTAGAATTACCACTAGTGCCATCCACTACCTCATAGATTCTATAAGCAGCTGGTGCAACAGAACCAGTGGAATAGCAATCTCCTCCGACGCATAATTCTGTAATTTATATTGTCTGCCTCTTGTGTAAACTCAAAATAATTCCCCGCCAAGTCATAAATATTATTTGCTGACCAAGCTTCATTATATCCTGAATTTCGCTTAGCTCCGGCACCTTCTACTCCATAATTTCCCCAACTTGTCGAATCTACATCTACTTTATTTGTATCATTTTTGAATTTTGTTTGTTTCAACCAATCCATTACTTCATCCCATTGATTTCCATATATCATTTCAGTTTGAGCATATTTACTACTTACAACATCTGTACACGCTTTCTTCAAGCCATACCAATTTTCTGTATCTGTTCCTGCTAACACTCGTTTATCCTTTTGTACTGTTGGATTTTTTACTGTTCCTGTTAATTCATACCTTCCTATATAAAAACCTTCATAATGTTTTATGCTTTCATATGTTGCTTCATATTCATTTACCATCTCTTGTGCAAAATGGCTTAATATTCCATGATTTGAATCATCTTCATATTGAAATATACTCTTTATTGAGTCTATTGCTGCAACATCTCCATCTGAGCTACTTATTAATATATCTGGCTCTCTTACAATATTTGACATTATACCTGGTGCACCAGCTGTAAAAGAATCTTCTGACCTTATCCTTAATTTACTATATACACTTGTGCTTACTCCGGTTGGTCCTAGAGCACTTTGACTTAATTGAGCGGATTTAACCTCATACATTTCTCCTAATGATGTACTATCCACAGGAATCCATACAAATTCATTTGTTCCGTCTGTTATTACTACTCCTTCATCTATTTCTGTTGCTGAATCTTCAGGTATTCCAAAATCTCCTGGAATCCATATAGGATCACCACTATCATCTGTTATTTTTGTAGTATCTTTAAAATAATATATGTCTTCCCCTTCTTCTGGCTTTGCCTCAGCCACTGTTTTTGGTGGTTCCTCTGGTAATTCTGTATCTTCTGCCATCATGTTTGCATATTCTTGTGAAATTGCATTCAAGTCTGCTTCTGAACTCAGCACTGAATTTTCTGCTGATTCTTTTGTCTCTTGCGCCTGCTTAAACAAGCCATTTTGTCCCCATATTGCATCAATTGATATTGTTGCTAATATTATTAAAATGATTATAGTTATAACTAATGTAACAAGAGTAATTCCTCTTTCTTTTTGCATTCTTTGGTTTTTCACTATATATTCCTCCTCAAGTTTAGAATTTTCTTTCTGCTATGTTTTTAATTTTGCTACTTCAAATTTTATATCATATTCTTTTCTTTTTCAATCCTTTTATGCTATTTTTTTATTTTATAATTTTTCATTACAATTTACAGTTTTTTCAATATAAGCAAATAGTGATATTTTATAAAAGTAAGAGAATATGGAATGGAAAGTGATTTGAATTTGATATTCTTAAAAAATTTTGTTAGGGAATCTCGCACACTTGTGAGGGCGCTGACAAAATTTCTTTTAGAATATCAACGAAAATCAGCTTGACCGACATATTCGATTTACTTTTATAAAATATCACTATTTGCGTGTAAGGGATTTCAGTAAGCTGTAAATTGTAACAAATTTGTATTACCACATTATATTGCTCATTCCTATGGTATTGTGGTATAATATATGTGTTGTTTATTATATAGAAAGGAATCAATTTATTTGTAAATTGATATGATTAAAATGAATTCAAAATATTTAAAAGCATTAGAATATAATGAAATAATTAAAAAATTAATCTCATATTGTAAAACATATATTGGTAAAGAAGAAGTAGTTTCGCTTACTCCTTCTTTTGAGAAAAATGAGGTTGTAAGTAGGTTGAATTTTACTAAAGAAGCTACTAGTTTAATAGCCCGAAAAGGCAATATTCCACTTGCTGATTTACCTAATATTGCTATTAATATGAAAACTTTAGAAAGTAGCGGAGTTTTGTCAACAACAGCTTTATTAAATATCGCAAAATTTCTTAAAATATCACGCGAAGTCAAAGGATATTTTTTTAGTGGCGATGACATAGATTTAGCTCCATATACTAAGCTATATGATTTATTTGATTTAATCTACACAAATAAAAGCGTGGAAGATAAGATTTTCTCAGTCATATTAGACGAAAACACTATTGATGATAATGCTTCTTCTAAGCTTAGTAGTTTAAGGCGTCAGAGTAAAAAACTTGAACAAAATATACGAGATAAGTTAAATTCTATTCTTCATTCAAGTACATACTCTAAGTATATAATGGAACCTATCGTTACAATTAGGGATAATCGTTTTGTTATACCTATTAAAGAAGAATATAAAAGCCAAGTTAAAGGTTTTATTCATGATATTTCAAGTAGTGGCTCTACTGTTTTTATTGAGCCTTTAAGTGTATTTGAATTAAATAATGAAATTGCTAATTTAAAAATTGAAGAAGAGCTTGAAATTGAAAGAATCCTTAGTGAACTTTCTGCTATGCTCTATGATTACACTTCGAGTTTAAAAAACAATATTTCTATTTTAGGAGATTTAGATTTAATCTTTGCCAAAGCAAGCTATTCACTTGATATTTCTGGTGTATATCCTAACATAAATGATGACAAATATGTTAGCTTGCTATCTGCAAAACATCCTTTAATAGATTCAAATGTTGTCGTTCCTATAGATATTTCAATAGGTAAAGATTATTCATCTTTAGTCATAACCGGTCCAAATACAGGTGGGAAAACAGTTGCACTAAAAACTACTGGTTTGTTGCTTTTAATGGCTTATTCTGGGATTTTCATTCCTGCTAAAGAAAGTAGTTCTATTTATGTTTTTGATAATATATATGTTGACATTGGTGATGAACAAAGCTTACAAGAGAATTTAAGCACTTTTTCAGCCCACTTGTCTAACATTGTTGAGGTCACAAACACAGTTACTTCATATAGTCTTGTTTTAGTAGATGAACTTGGCTCTGGAACAGACCCTGTTGAAGGTGCAAGTTTGGCAATAAGCATTTTAAAATATTTATTTGATGTTGGTGCTACTTGCATTTCTACTACTCACTACCAAGAGCTAAAGAAATTCTGTTTAACAACAAAAGGGTTCGAAAATGCTAGTTTTGAATTCGATGTTGAAAACTTGAAACCAACATATAAATTGCTAATTGGTATTCCTGGAAAAAGTAATGCTTTTGCAATTAGCAAAAAACTTGGCTTAAAAGACGAGATTATACAATCAGCTATGTCATTGATGAAAAATGATGATATAGGAATTGAAGAATTGATGAAAAGCATTTATGATAGCAAAATCGAAATTGAAAAAGAAAAAGAAAAAATTCTTAAAAATTCTAATCAAATCGAGAGTTTAAGAAAATCTTTAGAAAATGCAAATAATAGACAAAAAGAAAAGCAAGACAAAATTTTAAATGACGCAAAATCCGAAGCAAGGAGCATTCTTAACTCAGCTAAAAATAAAGCAAGCGAAGTAATTAGAGAATTGAACAACATGGAGAAAGGTGATTTAGCAAAAGCCAATAACTTAAGGAATTCATTAAATGAAGAATTGAAAAATACAGAAACCGCTTCTAACGATAATTTGAGTCTAGATTCTTTAAAAGCGTTAAATGAAAAATTCAGTTTGAAAAATAGCTCACTAAATAATAAGAAGAATAATGGTAATAATGGCTCCAATTCATCAGTTACTTTTAATAAGAAAAACACATTTAAATCACAGACCATTTCTAGTGAAATAAATGTAATTGGAATGAATGTTGATGAGGCAACATTCGTTATAGATAAATACTTAGACGACTGTGCAATAGCCAAATTGTCGCCTGTTAGAATCGTTCATGGAAAAGGTACAGGTAAATTAAGAGAAGGAATTCATAAATATTTGAAAACAAATCCACATATAAAATCTTTTAGACTCGGCACATTTGGCGAAGGAGAAATGGGCGTTACAGTAGTTGAATTAAAATAATTTCTAGCGTGAACAAAAGGGACTACTTCCATTTGTTCACGAATTTGGCCAAAGGGGACACTCCTTTTTGTCCAAAAACTTGGTCAAAAGGGACACTCCTTCTGCTCACTGCTATATCTTAAAAGATTTCAAGAAAATGTCACAAGTGAGACAGGTGTTTTTGCATCGCTTTTGATACATTTACGCCTGTCCCCCTTTGTGACATCCTTGTAGTCAGCTTTTTGCAATATAGCCGTGAACGAATTGGAGTGTCCCTTTTGTTCACGCTTTTCCTACTAACTCTAGTCCGTCCACCACAGTTATTTTAACATCTTTTATTTGATTTTCTAGATTTTCATCTGTTTCTACTTTTACTACAATATAATTTGTTGTATGTCCTTTCATGAATCTTTTTTCCTGCTCAAAATGTGGGTCTTCAAATAAAACTTTCGCCACTTTTCCTACATACGCCTCATTATATTCTTTTTCATTTTTGTTTGATAATTCTATTAGTTTTCTGCTTCTTTCTTCTTTGATGTTTCCATTAATTTGATTTAGCATCACGGCAGCTCTCGTGCCTTTCCTTTTCGAATATTTAAACACATGCATTTTATAGAATTTTATTTTTTCTAAAAATTCAAAGGTTGTGTTAAATTCCTCATCTGTTTCTCCTGGGAAACCAACTATTACATCTGTAGTTAAAGCAACATGTGGATATGCTTTTCTTAATAAATTAACAGCTTCTTCAAATTCTTCTATTGTGTACCTTCTGTTCATTCTTTTTAAAGTTTCGTTGCAACCACTTTGAAGTGATAAGTGAAAATGGTCACATATTGTTTTTAACTTTGATAGCCTGTCTACAAATTCAATAGTAATTAATGTTGGTTCTAATGATCCGAAGCCTTATTCTTTCTATTCCTTCGATTTTGTCTATTTCTTCTAATAAATCTATTAATCCATATTGATTATTTTCAATACTTTCTTTCTTTATTTTGTCAACATCATTTTTTGTTTCTGTACTGTCTATTGTGTTTTCTATATTGTTTGTCATTTTTGCATTGTCTATTGTACTTCCAATACAATTTGTTGTTTTTTTACTTTTAAAATCTCTTCCATATGATGCTAAGTGAATTCCTGTAATTACAACTTCTTTTATTCCTTGTTTAGCAATTTTAGTTATTTCGCTAACTACACTTTCCGGATTTCTACTTCTAATGTGCCC
>CALXZF010000027.1 GCA_944393165.1 uncultured Clostridia bacterium | reverse complement strand
GAACATTTTCAAAAGAATTTGAAGAAAATGGTGAATATGATGTAACAATAGAAGACTTAGCAGGTAACTTTACAGTAATAAAATTCGTAGTTAATGGAATTGATAGAGAAGCACCAGTTATTACTTTAGAAGAAGACGATGTATTTGAAGTAGGTGTTAATACTTATGCTTATCCTGAAGAAGGTTCTGTTACAGATAACTATGATGCAACTAGAAGCTTAGCTAGTGCAGTCCATATGCATTGGTATAAGGTAAACGATGACGGAACCGAAACGGAAGTTACACCATTTAAATGGGGTTCAACATTAGCAGACAGAGACCTTGGAAAATATCATATTACTTATGAAACATCTGACAAAGCTGGAAATACTGCAAAAGCTGATAGATATGTAACATTACAAGATACAACAGCACCAGTTATTAAAGTTAATGAAAAAGATACATTTCAAATAGGTGTTGACACATATGATTATCCAGAAGATATAACTGTAACAGATAATCGTGATGGAAATATGCCAGTAGGAGATGTAAACATAGTATGGTATTATGCTACACCAGAGGGTGGAAAAGGTGAAGTTGCATATTCTGAGAACTTCCCTTGGGATACAAACTTAAAAGGAGTGGTAGAACCAGGAACAACATACTATATTGAATACTGGATAGAAGATGCAGCAGGAAATAGAGGAGAAGCTTATAGATTATTAACATTCGTAGACAACACAGATCCAGAAGTTACACTAAAAGGAGATTCAGAAATTCATTTAAAGACTGTTGAAGACGCAGCAGACTATAAGGATGCAGGCGTAACAGTAGTAGATAATAGTGACGAAAATGTTCAAATACAAGTTCAAATTAATTGGTTTGAAATAGTAGGAGAAGAAAGAACTGAATATGATGTATCAAGTGTTGGTGTAAACGGTGCAGGAAGATATAACATAGTATACACAGCAACAGATGCATCAGGAAATGAGACAGTAGTTCAAAGACTCGTATATGTAGGTATGTAATCTATGATATAAGATATAAAAGGTAGAAATAATACTTCTACCTTTTATATATAAGGAGGATAATTGTGGCAAAACGATATAAAAAGAAAAAGAAGAACAAAAAATTCCTTCTATGCTTAATTTGTATAGTTCTAATATTGGTAATAGTTTATTGCATTTATACATTATTTATAAATAAAAATGATGAACAGACTATGCAAAATGATGTAGTAACAACAGAGCAAGTAACTAACAATGATAATGAAATAAAAAATGAAGATAATGAGCAAAAAGAGACAGACCAATCTAAGGATAATGACAGCGATAGTGATAATAATGACAGCGAAGATAATATATCTTTAGATGCAGATGTATTAGTGCCAAAAGATTTAGACAGTGATATAAGGAGTAAATTAGCAAAAAAAATAGAGGATGCAGATGTAGTAAGAGTACATTACAAGCTGAAAACACTAGAAGAAGGAACTGCGCAAGTCTATTATAAACTTGAGAATTCAAAAATTTATTTGGTGGAAGTTGATATAGCATCCAAAAGCATAACAGATTATAAAGAAATAGAAGATGAAGACTTAGAGAAAAAATCTTCTATATCAGATAATTTAGAAGAAGATGTTAAACAAGACTTCGAGAAATATAAGGATAGAATAACAGAAGAATCTGGTAGGCTAAATATTATAATTTCAAATACGGAAATAATTATAAATGTTAGTTATGAGCAATAAGCAATAATAGATAAAACAAATATTTACAAAGTTAGACAAATTTGGAGCACTATACCGAATTTGTCTAAAATAATATCTGTAAGATGACTTGATTAAACAAAATATGTGTAATATAATGTAGAAGAAAATAAAATCTTGGAGGAAAAAGTGAATATACAAAAGAAACTATCAAGACTAGGAATAGATAAAATAGTAGAATTAGACAAAAAAGATGTAAATTATTTGGCTCATTACATGGCAAACTGCATGACACATACATTTCCATTTTTACAAGATAATTATAATGAAATATTAGCAAAACTCTTAAACTGTAAAATGTTCTATGCAAAAATTGTGGAGAGCCTGGCTAAAGTTAACTATGTGTATGAAGATAATTGCATCTATATTGATGAAAATGTGAATATATATGAACCAAATGAGCAACTTTTTCATGAGCTTATACACTATCTACAAGTGGTAAGAAAAAATAATGGAAAGATTAAGCAAATCGGATTATGCGATTTTGGCGATTTTTCAGTAAACGGATTAGGGCTAAATGAGGCTGTAGTGCAATATATGTCAGCAAAGCTCATGAATGAAGATAAGCAAAAAACAAGTGTATTTGATTTAGAAATGTATACAATAAGCCCAAAATCTTATCAAGTTTTAACAAATTTACTTGAACAATTAGTTTATTTGCTAGGAGAAAATGAAATTGTGCTTGCAGCACTTAACATAGAAAATAATTTTGATGATTTATTTTATAATACTTTTGAAGAAAAAGGTAACCAGATTATTAAAAGTTTTGATAAAATATTAGATACAAAAAATAAATTATTAGAAGTGCAACAAGGAGTAGATAAAAAAGACTCTCAAGAAATGCTGTGTGAGCAGATTAAGGCTTTGTATTTAAAGACACAAAGCATGATGATGACAAAGTACTTTGATAAAATAGTTACAATGTTGACCTCTATAGAAGAAATTGATTTTTACATAGAAAAATTCTTAAACTATAAAAAAATGTTGGGCTTAAATGAAAAAAACAGATTTGAAGTTTTGGATTTCTATGAAGATTATAAAGAAATAATAATGACAAAATTTGATAAGCAACTTATGAAAATAAGTAAAGAAAAAGGCAAGAATACATTATCTATTTATAACAGTAAAATGGGTAAATTCTTGAAAAAAATAATATCTCGCTTTTGGGCAGAATGAATACCACATCGAGATATTAAAAAAATAATTTTAAAATATTTAATACAAAAGTAGAAATAGCAACTTTCCAAGAAAGTCTTAATGTAGTGAAAAAACCATTTTTTATTATAGAAATATTATAATCTTTTCTAACAGTCAAAGCTAAGCAATTAGTTTCGGCTGTTTCTTTTTCTATATCGCTGGTAGCTGAAAAAATTTCTTCTTTTTCTGTAGAAGGTTCTTCACTAGAATTAGCATTGGTATGCATAATAGTAGTATCTGCACTAGTATCATTAGAAACAGATATCTCATTTTCAGAGTTTATTTCATTATCTAATTCATTATTACTGTTTAAATCAAAATCACTTTTTTTAACTACTTCATCAAATGTATTTCTATTTGCATTGAGTATTTGACTTTTTGCTTGTGTTTCTTGTTTTTCAGTAATCAATCCATTTTCATTAATTACCATAATTCTTTTCCTTTCGATAAATTATAGCTAAAGTATACCATTAAATTATGGTCAAGTAAACAAAAATGTCGAAAAAAATAAGAAAAATGTTGGGACAAGGGGACGGAGCTTTTGTCCCATTTTTGGGAAATGGGGACAGACCTATATATTTTTTTAATAAATAAATAATATATAAGTCTGTCCCCATGTCTCAGTTTTGGGACAAAAGCTCCGTCCCCCTGTCCCAACTATTGAAGAGTGATGATGCAATGTAAAACTTTGTCGTCCAAGCTTTTTATAGTAATTGTATGGCGCCCTTCATCAAAAGAATATAGGCATTTTGATGTGTCTCCTAACTTAATAGCAGATTTATACATAATCTCAATATCGTTAAAATCATTATTATTACTTTCCAAATATACATTTTCTGGCAAGGCTTCATATGCTAAGTCTAAGTAATTCAAATTGTGCATATGCTTATTTACATCAATATCTCTTCTTTGAGTTTCATATATATATTCATTAGAATGTGTTTGTGGTTCTGGTAACTTTTTAAATGCAAAATCAGGAAGAACGGTTCTATCATCTGGAGAATATTTTGCTATAAGGTCTTCCGGAATTCTTGTGATAGAATGTGTATCTGTACTTGTTAATGTCCACCTAGTTATTGCAATACATACAATGTTTCCTTGCTCATCTAGAACTTCGAAATCACGAAGAGTGCTAACTTTTGTTGTATTTCTTGCCCATGTTTTTATTGTGACAATCTCACCATATTTTAATCTCCTCTTAATTTGTACTTTCCAATTTAATTGAACCCAAGAAAGATGAGTCCTTGGAATATCTAGGATACCACAATTTGCAAGATCTGAATGCATACAAGCTACATTTTCAAGCATTCCAAGCATTCCTTTATTTGTAATTAAAGCATTACTATTTACTTTACTTATATCAACTCTAACTTTTCTTTCGAAAATAGCCATACTATAAATCCTCCTAAACTAAATCAATTAATCGAAAACAACAATAGATAATCTACAAATTCTTATAAAATTAATAGCCGATTAAAATCCTATGACATCATATTTTCCATAATACTATATATTTCTGGAAATAATTTCTTTGTATTTATTGGTTTCATATCTTTACTAACTAATGCATGAACTGTATAACCTGTGTTTATAGGCTTGTCTACACCAGGTCTATATACTTCATAAGAAAAAACTATTCTAGCGGGAGTGAGTTTGCTTACTGTTGCAGTTACAGTTAATTCATCATCATAATATGCAGGGATGTTATATTTGCAATTTAGCTCAACTAAAGGAGTCATTATACCGAGATTCTTCCATTTTAGAGTATGGAAATCCAGCAAGCTTAGTCAAATCAGTCCTTGCTAGTTCATACCAAATAGGGTATACAGAATGATGAACAATTCCCATTTTGTCTGTTTCTGCATATCTAACATTTACTATACTTTTCGAAATCATAAAAAAACCTCCATTTCAGTAGATTACACTCAAAAATTGTAGCGTAATAAAATTTGCTCAAAGGGCATTATATCATAATTATCAATTAAAATAAAGGATGTAATGAATTTATTTGCTAAAATGTTACAAATGGTTAAAATTCACGGCCTTGGTTTTTATTTTATAAAATATTACTATTTGCTTGTATAGATATTACTAGCCTGTGAATAGAACTACAAATGATAGCTAAAAATTGTCTTGTAAAATGAAATGAACTATGATAGAATTTCGATAGAAATAAAGGAAGGAGAAAACCACACATATGCCAAGCGAAAATATA
>CALXZF010000026.1 GCA_944393165.1 uncultured Clostridia bacterium | reverse complement strand
CAGAGTAATGTCAAATATAACAGAGCTAATAAAAAATATTAGAAATTCAATTTATGGTAAAGACGTAAGAGAGAGTATTGCTGGAGCTATAGAGCAGTGCTATGAAGATGCTTCTAAAAATGGAAATGCTAACATGGAAGTAACAGAGGCAAGAGGAACTTTTAGTACATTAAATAATAGACTAAACAATAGCGATATTGTGAAAGCAGATAAAAATGAACTTAAAAATGAAAAAGAAGAAAGAAAAAATTCAGACAATCAATTACAAACTCAAATTAATAGTTTAGCTAGTGGTAGTCCATTTGTAGCAAATTCAATAGAAGAAATGACAGACACAAGTAGAGTATATGTAAATACAATTGATGGACATTGGTATACTTACAATGGAAATAATTGGGTTGATGGAGGGGTTTATCAAAGTACTGAAATTAACAACAATTCTATTGATTATAACAAATTAAATGAGATTATTATTAAGGAAAATTACAATACATCTATTTTGAATGAGCGTAAAGGTTTAAGAGATGGTAGTGGAAATTTAAATAATCATATAGAAGGTTTTATTAAGATAGATAGTAATCCTAATATATCGCTTACATTCATCGATAATATAGATTTATTTACAAAATTTGCTCCAAAAAAAATAAGGTGTACTTATGATTTCAATAATAATAAAGGAAATTGTGGAATTTATTTTTCAAAACAAATTACAGAAAAAAATCATAATAAAAAGCTTATATTTACAGCGTTTGTTAATAGAAAAGGTATATCAGAGAATACGAATTTACATTCTATTTTTATTACCTCTTCAAACGGTTCAATTTATGTTACTAATTCTATTACAGATAATAAATATAAGGATATAAAAGATAATGCTTTTTTAGAAATTTTAAAAACCATAAATAACTATGATTTAATTAAATATGTAGTAGATTTATCTCAATTTGCAATAGGAGATAATGTGTTAGTTCATATTAGACCGTCTCCGGATATTAATTTTACAGGCCATAATGGATATTTTGATATTATTGCACCTACGTTTAATGATCTTGATGAAGACAATATTGGAATTGAAAAAATTTTTGATACAATACAAGAAAAATTTAATTATAATTATCCTGAATTAATTAAACCGAAAACAAAACCATATGAGAATAAAAAAATTTTATTTTTAGGAGATAGCATTACTCGTGTGGGTTGGGATGGAGATAATGGATGGCTAAAATATTTTATAGAAATAATTAAACCATTAATAAAAGTAGATGATGCAGTAAATGGAGCTAAAATGTGCGACCAAGTTAAAAATCAAGTTTATGATGGAAATCCTGTTATAGATAATGAACAACAAAATGTCATTGGAAATCAAGTAGAAATGGTTAAAAATAGAAAAAATCAAAATTTATCTGATTATCAAAATTTTGATTATATAATTATTGCAGCAGGAACAAATGATAACCCTTATACATTAGATGAAAATTATAATAATATAGATTCTCAATTTACAGCATCTGATGGTAATTATGTATCTTTAGATAATGTTGATAGAACAACTTTTGCAGGAGCTATGCGTTATATTTACCAAACTTTACAAAGTTTATATCCAAATGCTACAATTATTTTTAATACACCAACGCAAACTGCTGTAACAAGTACAGGTTGGTGGACTACTACAAAAGCTTATAAACTTAATAAAATAATATTTGATATTTGTAAAAGATTATCTGTTAAAGTTATAGATAGTTATAGATGTGGAATTTGTGGAATTTATGAAAAAGATGGAGAAAATGGTAGAGATTTAAAAGACGGAATACATCCAAACTCCAATGGTGCTAAAAAATTAGGATATTATAATGCACATAGTTTTATAAATCAGTTTTATACAATTAATAACTAAAAAATATAGTAGAGTTTTGTTTATATAATTTGAACATTATAAAATAAAAATAGAAAGTGAGGTACAGAAATAATGGAAGAATTAGTACATACATTATCGTTTAGTAATATAATTTGGCAAGTAATAACGCCACTTATTTTTAGTGGTTTAGATATTGTAACAGGATACATTCAAGCGATAATAAATAAAAATGTAGATAGTAAAGTAATGAGAGAAGGATTGTTACATAAGTGTTTACTTATTGTAGCAATCCTTATTGGTTATGTAGTAGAATATGCTTTTAACATTACTGCAGTAGCACAAGTAATTACAACCTACATATGCATAATGGAAGTAATGTCAATTTTAGAGAATTTAAAAAAAGCAGGAGTGGATTTAGGCAAATTAGGAGAAATATTAAAGAAAAAGGAGGAGAAGTAAAGAAATGAATAAAAATAAAAAAATACTTGTAATTATTGTAGCTATTGTAATTGGGATTTTAAGTGGTTTAGTTTTTTACGATGTGAACAAAAATAGTTCTAAAGAAGAAATAGTAGGTAGTGCAGTAAATGAAATAAAAGACTATATAACTACATACAATATGACACAAGAAGAAATTGAAGAACTACCTTCTGCAGAGATAACAGAGCAGACTGCAGAGCAGGAAGCAGAAGTATCTTCAGAACAAGAAGTTGAAAGTGAAGAGTTTGAGTTACAAGGAGAAATAGCATACAATGGAACAACAGAATATCCTAATATTAGTTTAGGAAATTATACTGGTCTTACATATTATAACCAAACTGATAGCAGATGGAGATATCATCAATACAGTTCTGTTGGAGATAGTTCCCAAACAATAGGAACATCAGGTTGCGGTCCGACGAGTGCTAGTATGGTAGTAACTGCAATAAAAGGAACAATAACACCTCCAGAAATGGGAGATTTATTTGTTAAATACGGATACCGTTCAGCAAACAATGGAACTTATTGGTCTGCTTTTAGATGGGTAGCAGATGTATTTGATATAGGTTATCAAGAAACTTCTAGCTTAGATACAGCGGTTAATTTAGTAAGAAATAATAACTATGTTATAGTAAGTTGTGCAAATGGTTTATTTACTACAGGTGGACATTTTATAGTTATAGTTGGAATAGATGGAGATATATTAGAAATATATGATCCATATCTTTATAGCGGAAAGTTTGATACATCTACCAGAAGAGGAAAAGTAACAGTAGAAGGAAATACAGTATATTGTAGCATAGAAAATTTTAGAAATTATGCTAATTATACTAAGTTCTTTGCATATAAACATGATGGAAACGTACAAGAAAATATAAGTACAGTAACTACAGCTACATATACAAGATATGTAAATACAAGTAGATTAAACTTAAATGTAAGAAATGCACCAAACGGTTCAGTGATAGATTCATTGAAAAAAGGAACACAAGTAACAGTGGCAGAAACAAATGACAATTGGTCTAGAATAACAAGTCCAGTTTTAGGTTGGGTAAGCTCAGATTATTTATCTACTACATATAATAATTCAAATATTACTAATACAACAGGGCAAACAAGAAAAACAAAAGCATGTTATTTATATAGCAACTCTAATTTAACAGGAACTAGATACACATATAAAGCAAATACAACAGTAACTATATTAGAAAATATAAGTTCTAATGTATATAGAATTAGAGTAAATGTAACAGGAAGAGTAGCATATATAAATACTTCTAATTACACAAATTCTACAAGTTCTAGTATAAAAAACACAGTAGGACAATATAAGAGATTAGCAAATAAAACTTATTTATATAGTAACAGTAATTTAACAGGTACAAGATATACTTACTTACCTTTAACACAAATTAAGATAATAAGAAATGTATCATCTACTGTGGATTATGTCTATGTAGTAAAAACAGGTAGATATGCTTATGTAAATGTAAAAGCATATAAATAATAAATCCATAAAATTAAAATTCTTAATAATTTACTAGAAAAATAATGCTTGTAACATTTACATCTTCATAAAAGGTTTGGAACACCAGCATGTCCAACAGGAGGATACCCATTATTAAGAAGAGGAAGCCTAAGTAATTATGTACTAATAGCACAAGACGATTTAAACACATTAG
>CALXZF010000025.1 GCA_944393165.1 uncultured Clostridia bacterium | reverse complement strand
CTTTGCTCATATTTTCTTTCATTTCTTCAATTTCTGTTTCTTTTATTAGCATTTATAATCCTCATTTCATATTATCTCTCAACATATTCTTTATCATTATTGTTTCTTGATTATTTAATCCTATTTATGTACACTGTGCTATTATATAATAACAAATATTGCTCTATATAGCAATCTCTTATGCTAGCTTCATTGAAAGTAATTTACTTACACCGTTTTCTTCCATTGTAACACCATATACAGTATTTGCCGCTTCCATTGTTCCTTTTCTATGAGTAATTACTAAAAATTGTGTGTCTTTGCTGAATTTCTTTAAGTATTCTGCAAATCTATATACATTTACATCATCAAGTGCTGCTTCAATTTCGTCTAGTACGCAGAATGGTGCAGGATTTATTTTTAGTATTGCAAATAGTAATGCTATGGCTGTAAAGGCTTTTTCTCCTCCAGATAAAAGCATCATATTTTGAAGTTTCTTTCCTGTTGGTTGAACTTGTATATCTATACCGCACTCAAGAACATTATCCGGGTCCTCGAGCTTTAGTTCTGCTTTTCCTCCTCCAAATAACTCCACAAATACTTCATTAAAGTTTTTGTTTATCTCGTTGAATTTCTCTATGAATTGTTCTTTCATTGTTTTTGTCATGTCTGTAATAACATTTCTTAATTTTGCTGCTGTATTTTCTAGGTCTAATCTTTGCTCGCACATGAAATCATATCTTTCTTTTGTTTTTTTATACTCTTCTATTGAATCTACATTTATGCTTCCTAATTCTTTTATTTGGTTGCGAAGTACATTTACATCTCTCGCAGCCTTCTGTACATTCTGTGGTTTTACATATCCTTCGCTATTATTTGGAGTTAGCTCATATTCTACCCATAAGTTATTAACAACTTGTTCCAAGTCTTGTTCTAGCTTTGTTTTTCTTACATCTAATTTCACAAGCTCTCCTTTTATGTCTTCTATCACTGCAAATTCATCGCTTATGTCTTTTTCAGCTTTTGATAATTTGCTACTCTTTTCTAATCTATCATTTTTTAAATTTTCTACTATATTAGAGCTATTTTCAACATCAGATTTTATTTTGGCAATTTCGTTCTCTAAGTCTGTAATCTTTTGTTCTAGATTTTTGTTCTCATCTAAAACTTCTTCTATATTTTTTTCTTTGTTTTCTATTCCTGTTTTATTAAGCTCTATGTCTTTGTTTATTCTCTCCACCATTTCATCAATAGAAGTTCCACTTTCATCAAAAGAAGATACAGATATTTTTAAGTTTGTAATATCAAAGTTCAAATCATCAATATATTTTTGATTATCTTTATTATTTAAAGCAAACTCTTCTACAATTTTGCTTAATTCCTCTATTTGTTTTTCTAATGAATTTATTTCTTCTTGTTTTTGCTCTTTTTCCGTTTGATTTTCAAGCTTTTGTTTAGCTAATTCTTCCAATTCATGGTTTAGTTTCTCTCTTCTTACTTCTAATTTAGAAATTCCTTCTTCAATATTAAGTATTTTTTGGTTTTCTGCAGCATAAACCACTTCAATATCTTGAAGTTCTTTTTCCAATCTTGTTACTTCTTCAATGACATCTGTTACAGACTCAGAATAGTCCTTTTTCTCTTTTGTTATTTTTTCTATTTTGCTATTTATTTCTTTTAGTTCTTTTTCTAGAGATTCAATTTCTCTACTTCTACCTAGAATGCTTACTGTTTTAGTTTGTATAGAGCCACCAGTAATAGCTCCTGTATTGCTTATAATATCTCCTTCTAAAGTTACAATTCTAAAAGAATGTGAGTTTAATTTTGACATCTGTATTGCTGTGTCCATGTTTTCTACAATTAAAGTTCTACCAAGTAAATTAAGTACAATTTGCTCATATTTTTTATCACATTTTACCAAATCAGATGCAACACCAATTACTCCTTCAGTGCTGTTTTTTATTATTCTATCTAGTTTTTTTCCTCTAATTGATGACACTGGTAAGAAAGATGCTCTTCCTAATTTGTTTTTCCTTAAATGCTCAACCAATTTTTTTGCATCCTCTTCTGTATCTGTTACAATATTTTGTAAAGCAAGTCCAAGACACATTTCTATTGCAGTTTCATACTTTTTATCAACAGAAATAAGATTTGCTAAAATTCCATTCATTCCTTTTTTTAAGCTTGCATCATTATCGCAATCTGTTAATAATGATTTAACACTTCTCGTATAGCCTTCTTTTTCTTTCTCTGTTTCTATCAAAAATTTTAGTCTAGAATCTTTCATTCTGCTTTCATAAGTTAAGTTATTTAGTAATGTATCAAATTCTTTTATTTTAGTCATACTTTCTTCTTTTTTACTTTGCTTTTCTTGCAAAGATTTACTTAACTCATTTTTCTTATATTCTATATCATAAAACTCTTTTGACTTTTCTTGTTTATCAGTTCTTGTACTATCTATTTCAGAAGTCAAACTATTAATCTCGTTTTTGATGCTTTTTTCTCTTTTTTCTATATTATCATAATTTGTATCTAAAGCACTTATTTCTGAAATTATTTCATATTTTCTATCTGTATTTTTCTCTATATTGCTTTTCTTTCCCTCTATTTCAAGCTCTTTTGCTGATAACTTTTTAGTAAGCTCTTCCAACTCTTTTTGCTTCTCATCTAATTCTTTTTGAAACTTTTCTCTATTGGCAAATAAGCTCTCTTTTTTAGATAACTTTTGTTTTTGTTCTTCTTCTAATTCATTTATTCTTGCTTTTGTTTCTTCAATTTCTTTTTCAAGTCTTTCTTTATTTACAGCATTGTTTTGAATTCTTTCTTTAGAAATTCCAATCTCAGAATTAATCTTTTCTATTTTATTAGTGCTCTCAAAACCTAAATTTTGCATTTCTTCTATTTTAGAAGTAATTTCATCAATCTCTTTTTTTAACTCTTCTTTGGCATTTTGTAAATTAGCCATTTTCTCATTTTCACTGTTGCTTTGGTCTTCAACAATTTGAATATCTTGTACAATCTTTTCTAGCTTTTCTTTATAGTCAGAAATATTGTATAAAAATAAGCCAACTTCTATATTTTTTAGTTCTTCTCTTAAATCTAAATACTTTCTAGCTTTATCAGATTGCATTTTTAACGGCTCTATGTTTGACTCAATCTCTGACAAAATATCATTAATTCTAAGTAAATTTAATTTTGTTTGCTCCAGTTTTTTCTCTGACTCTAACTTTCTAGTCCTATATTTTACTATACCTGCAGCCTCTTCAAAAATCTTTCTTCTATCTTCAGACTTATTACTTAAAATCTCATCAATTTTGCCTTGTCCAATAATGCTATATCCGTCTTTTCCAATACCAGTATCCATAAATAATTCTAATACATCTTTTAATCTGCAAGGAACTTTATTTATAAAATAACCAGTTTCACCACTTCTATATATCTTTCTAGTTACAGTAACCTCACTATATTCAATAGGAAGTTTGCCGTCAGTATTATCAATAACCATAGAAACCTCAGCAAATCCAAGAGACTTTCTTGCTTGAGTTCCTGCAAAAATAATATCTTCAGACTTTGAGCCTCTTAAAGACTTCATACTTTGTTCTCCAAGAACCCACCTAATAGCATCTGAAATATTACTTTTTCCAGAACCATTAGGTCCAATAACTGATGTAATTCCACTCTTAAACTCTAAAACTGTTTTATCTGCAAAAGACTTAAAACCTTGTAACTCTATTCTCTTTAAATACATATTCTACTCCTTTTGTCGTTTGGGGACAGGCCTTAAAACGACAAAGTTGTCGTTCGGGGACAGGCCTTGAATCAGTAAAGTTGCCATGCTAAAGATAAGCATTAAATTAGTAAGGTTGCTATTCTAAAGACAAGCATTAAATTAGTAAAGTTGTCATTCTGTCGTTTCTGGTATTAAACTTAAAACAAATAAGTGTGCTACCAAACCTTATTACCAATTTTTCCCATAACATTCTATTATTAGTTGTATATTGAACCAAAATCATTTTTTTATTATATTTTGTAATCTTTTTCCTAACTTGAAAATCATTTTTAGACTATACTTCATTTTACTCACTATACTCTGTAGATTATATAGTAATTTTGATTTTTTTACAACTATTAATTGACTTTTTATAGGTTAAAAAAGTCCTTTGACAATATTTGTAAATAGTATAAGATTCTTACATTTTCTCCCTAGACCTATTATACCGACTTTTGGAATAACAAATTAAGGTCTGTCCCTCAGCGACAAAGTTGTCGTTTTAGGCCTGTCCCTCAGCGACAAGGTTGTCGTTTTAGGCCTGTCCCCAAACGAAAAAGTTGTCGTTTCAAGGCCTGTCCCCAAAACGACAACTTTTTAAGATACATTGCTTTTATTAAAGTATTCTATCATATGAATTATTGTATCTTGATTATTTGGTTTTAGTTTGTCAAATCCAAATAATGCACTATTAATCTCTTTCTTTCCTTTTACATCTAAGTATTCACTAAATATTTCGTCGAGTCCTATTTTAAACAAATTGCACATTCTTACCAATACCTCATATGAAGGTTTTGATCTGTCTTGCTCAATATCTCCAATGTATCTAGGTGAACACTCAATTGCTTCAGCTAATTTTTCTTGTGTATATCCATAACTTCTTCTTAAAGCTTGGATATTTTTCCCGATTTTTATTACCCTTGCTTTCTTCATATTCTACCCCTTCTCATAAAAAATTCAATTATATGATAGCAAAGGTAACCGTGATATAAAACGAATTATATGCGTATGTTGTACTTATATGTTTCTGTTTACATTGTGTTAAAATTACTGAAAGTTAAATATTTACACATTGTTTAGTGCTATTAAAATTTTCCTATAATTTTTTGGACTGATAAGTTTTTTATCTCTCTATTTTCCATTAAGATTTCTCCTCCTACTATGGTAGTTTCTACATTGCGTCCGTCTGTATTGTATACCAAGTTTGAGATAGTATCTTTGTTTGGAACTAGTTTAATGTTATTTAATGAAGGGGTATTATCTACAATTATTATATCTGCTTCTTTACCAACTTCTATGCTTCCAATTTTATTATCTAGCCCTAATAGCTTCGCTCCTTCTATTGTTGCCATTTTTATAGCATCTCTTGACTCTATTCTATCTTCGTTTTCATGAATTCCCCCTTGTAGCAGAGCTGCTGTTCTCATTGCTTCAAACATATCTAAATTATTTCCAGAGCCTTGTCCGTCTGTTCCCAGTCCAACATTAATTCCTTGTTTTTTGTATTTTGTAATATCTGCAATTTCACATCCCAATCTTAAATTCGAAATAGGATTATGCGAAATTCCGCAATCCATTGTTTTTAAAATTTCTATGTCTTTATCATCAATTTTTACTCCATGAGCTAATATTGTATGAATTCCGTCAAAATATTTTTTTAGCACTTTTGCAGCACTTTCTCCATGGAGTTTTTTAATATCTTCTATTTCGCTTATGCTTTCTAAGAAATGAATATGAATTGGCAAATTATATTTTAAAGCTAAGTTTCTTGCCACTTCTAAGACTTCTCCTGAACAAGTATATAACCCATGTGGTGACACAGTATATGTTATTAATTCATTATTCTCATCTTTGGTTTCAATAAGATGAACAAATTCATCTATTCTATTTTGAGATGCTTCTTTTCCGTCACTGTCCATAAGCACTCTTGTAATTACAGCTCTCATCTTGCTTTGGCTTAGTGCATCCCTAATTGCTTCAGAAAAGAAATAGTGGTCATTAACACAAGTTGTTCCAGTAGAAATCATCTCTAAAATTGATAACATGCTAGCATCATATATGTCTTTTTCTGTAAGCTTTGCCTCAATTGGCCAAATCTTTTCATTTAGCCATGTATATAAATCACATCCTTCAAAAGTTCCCCTAAATATGCTCATTGCAATATGTGCGTGAGTATTTATAAGGCCCGGCATTACTACTTTATTTTTTGCATCAATTACTTTTTCGCCTGGCTCTACCTCTATGTTCTCAGCTATACTATCTATTTTATTTCCCTTTATTTTTACATCAACATTTTTTACTTTTACATCTTCATCTTCAAATATAATAACATTTCCATTTTTTATTATCATCTTCATTTTTGCATGATACAAATTATCATGCGCTCCTTTCCCAATTTTTATATATGCTTTATTTATACCAGATTTTTGCCAATTATTCAACTATCTATTAAACGGCCGAAGTCACAAAAAATGTCGCTATAGAGTTAACTATAGCAACATTTATCATAAAACTGATATTAATCTCCAGCTAAAACTAATATACCTAATTTATAACCTAATGAACATTACTGCCCAAATAAGCTAAATCACCAAATATATTAATCAGTCGCTCGACTACAAATGCACTTTTAATAACCATATTCATCCACATGGGACTAGTAACAATCATTAACAAATACAAGAATAATCTTAACTTCGAATATATTGCATATGGTTCAACCATACTTTTATTAAATTATATCTACAACAAAAAAATTAAGTAAATATAGATTATTGTACAGCCATAGCACAAACAATATACTCTTAAATCTCCGACATATAATAATATAAGGTCATTACACTATTATACATCTTTGCTCGAATAATATAAAACATTAAAAATTAAACATCTCATATTACTCTTAGTTCAACTAATATCAATCTTATGTTATTATTATGCTCCATATTTTTTTTATTATTCATTTTTTATTGTTTTTTTTTATTTTTTATAGTATCATAACATTAGTACTTAAGAAAAATTTGAAAGGATATTTCTATATGAGAAAAGAAAAATTTGATTTTTATAGTCCAATTAATTTAAAATCCTATAACTTGGACAAAACAATGAGATATCAATTAGAGGTATTAGGTAATCTAGACATGTTTACTCGTAGACACAGCGAAAATGTTGCTAATTTAGTTTGTAGAATTTGTGAATATTTTCATTTTAATACAAAATTTACCATTTATTGTACAATTTGTGCTTATTTACATGATATTGGTAAATTGTTTATACCACCAGCGATTTTAAATAAACCCGGACGACTTACTGATGAAGAATTTGAAATAATGAAAACACACACAACTAAAGGATATGAAATGTGTATGGCAGATTTAAAACTAAGGCCATATGCAATCGGAGCTTTAGACCACCATGAAGCTCTAAATGGTACAGGATATCCAAATGGGATTACGAAAATTCCTATGGAGGCACAAATCATTCGTGTTGCAGATGAATATGATGCAATAGTAACTAAAAGGCAATATAAAACCCATGTTAATATATCTGAGACATTGAAAGATTTAATAAAAGATTCTCAACCAGACCCTAAATTTGTAGCACTAGATCATTTGGCTCAAAATTCAAAGGTTGGTAAAATTAATAAACGCGTTCTTAAAATGTTATTCAAAGTTGTTATTGATGATATTTTATATGAAATTAGTTGTTTATATGAGTATTTAGATTATTTGAAAGAGAATATAAAAAGGCTCGAACTCATTTGTAAATATGCTGACAAAATGGAAGAAGCCAAAACTGACAAAAAGAAAAACTATTATAAAGAAGGTATGAAATTACTATTTCAAGTTGATGAGAATTTTGATAATTATAGACAGGTTTATGAAGATTATAAAAATGCACTGCAAATTAGAAAAGACAGAATAGACAAGCTATATAACGAGATTAAAATTATAAAGAAATTGGAAGTGTAGTACTTATGAGTTCGCTATAGCATAAGTGACTTAATAATACAGCCTCACTATTTATAAATACGAAGATAGACTGATTTAAGTGATATTTGATATTTTAAAGGTTGAGTATAATGCCTTTAAAAAACAAATTACAAATTAAATCAGTCTATATTTGCTTATTCTAGTCCGAAACTTACTCCCAAAGCATTATTAATTTGTGAAATTATATTGTCATCATCAATGTGTCCTATTTTTTCTTTTAATCTACTTTTATCTATCGTTCTAATTTGTTCTGCCAAGACTACTGAATCTGCCTTTAACCCACTATTTTGAGAACCAATTTCAATATGAGTTGGTAATTTATTTTTTCCTGTTTGTGATGTAATCGCTGCTGCAATAACTGTTGGGCTATGCTTATTCCCCACATCATTTTGTATAATCAAAACAGGTCTAATGCCTCCTTGCTCTGAGCCAATAACCGGACTTAAATCCGCATAAAACATATCTCCTCTTTTTATTACCATATCCTTCACTCCCAATAGTTCTATATTTAAGGTTTATCTTTTAATATATTTCAAAAATTAGTTCGAGATATTTTATGATTTATAATTAATAGGCTCAAATTTTATGCTATTACTTTAAATCATTTAATTTTATCTCTTTATATAATATGTAAACTGTGTTTTTTTCGTTAATATCTTCTATTAGTAATTTGGTTGGCTTTCCTGTTTCTTTTGATATATATAATTTTTTATTATAAACATAGTTACTTTTTTGAACATTTGCTTCAAATATATATTCATTATTTTCTTCAAACTTTTTAGCTTTATTATTTTCTTTGCACTTTTTATAATCTTCTATAAATGATTCTAAAGTCAAATAATTGTCTGCCAGATATTCGTAATTTTCATAAACTACATTCAAATTAAGTTTAGTATTATTGATACTTAAGCTTCCGCCGTCAAATACTATTTCTAACCCTTGTATGTTGCTCGGTTCTAATACAACTTGCTTTGTTTTATTTGGACTTATATATTGCTGTAAAATTACATATTTATTAGTATTTTTATTGCTTTGTACTGTAACTTCTATTTCTGACTCATATGAACTAATATTTAAAATATATTCTTCAATTTCCTCAATATTTTTATTACTCATATTATTGCCAGTTTTAAAATTTTTATAATTATTTTTTATTAAAAAAATTAAAATTAAAGCAAAAATCACAAGGCAAACGATAATCAAAATCTTTTTGTTTTTAAATTTTTCTTTCATTAATAAACTCCTTTTATTTAGGTTTCCGACTGTAAGGAGGAAATCCTAAAGGCAATAGCGATTATAGCTTTTTATTTAATAGAAATTTCGAAGAGATTTCCTATTAAATAAAAGTAGATTAATTTTAAATTAATCTACTTCCATTTTATTTTATATTAATTTAAAGTATGATAAATCCTAGAATTAAATTTGCTAAACTTCAGTTGTGTTTAATCTTTTGTGTTTAATACCAATTCTATAAAGTTTCAAAGTATTCATTTAAACAATTTATTAATTCTGCTTTTGAATCGATTTTGTTAATTTTTTCTCTAAGTTTGCTTGCATTTTTTAAATTCTTTATATAATATGCCAAATGTTTTCTCATTTCTTTTACAGCAACATTTTCCCCTTTTTCCTGTACTGCAAAATTAATATGTTCTATAATGGTATCTAGTCTTTCTTTATTGCTTATTTTTCTTTGTTCATTTCCCTGCAAATAATTAATAATTTCTTCAAAAATCCACGGATTTCCTATTGCCCCTCTTCCTATCATAATTCCGTCAACATTAGTCTGCTCAAACATCCTTAAAGCATCTTCTTTATTTTTTATATCTCCATTTCCTATCACTGGAATGTTTACCGCTTCTTTAACTTTTCTTATAATATTCCAATCTGCAGTTCCAGAATAATACTCTTCCCTAGTTCTTCCATGAATAGTAATTAAGCTTACACCAGCTTTTTCTAATAGTTTTGCTAGCTCTACTGCAACCACACTTTTACTATCCCAGCCTTTCCTTATTTTCACTGTAACTGGAACTTTTGAGGCTTTAACCGCTTCACTAGCTATTTCATATGCCAAATCTAAATTTTGTAACAGTCTACTTCCATCTCCATTTTTTACAATCTTTGGTGCAGGGCATCCCATATTTATATCTACGATATCCACAAAATCACTAACATATTCACTTGCATATTTTATTGCCTCTACATCACTCCCAAAAATTTGTGCTGCTACTGGTCTTTTTTCTCCATTAGTATTTAACAACAACTTTGTTTTAGAATCGTTGTAATATAGCCCTTTGCTACTTATCATTTCTGTGCATGTAAGTCCTGCACCATATTTTTCGCATATCAAGCGAAATGGCAGGTCTGTAATTCCTGCCATTGGGGCTAAAAGTATATTATTTCTTAATTCTACATTTCCTATTTTCAATTTCTTTAAATACATTATTTTTAGTCCTTTATTACATCTCTAATTAAGCTTATGATTATTTTATTTATTGTTAGTTCTAATTTAACTAATACGCTTAATCTACTCATCAGTAAATTTCACATTTCTATTTTTGCCGTAGCATTTCAATTTGCAATGTGCTTAATCTATAAATATAGCCTTTTGCCTTCTTCCTGAAATATTCAATAACAATCCTATCATAATAAAATTACTTAAAAGTGAGCTTCCTCCATAACTAACAAAAGGTAGCGGTATACCTGTAATCGGTAAAAGTCCCATTGTCATACCTATGTTTTCTAGCATATGAAAGAAAAATACTCCGTGCAATTCCTATAGCTATATATGACCCTAAATCGTCTTTAGCAGTTTTAGCTACATATATTGCTTTTGTAATAAGTACTACATATAAAATTATTACTCCTGCAGCAACAATAAATCCCATTTCCTCTGCAATAAGAGAAAATATAAAGTCCGTGGTTTTAGGGTATAAAAATCCTAATTGAGTTTGGTTTCCTTTAAATAGCCCCATTCCCAATAGTTCTCCAGCTCCTATTGCAAGTTTAGATTGAATTACATTGTATCCTGCTCCCCTTGGATCCAAATCTGGATTAAGAAATACATCTATTCTGGTTTTTGCATGTTCAGGTAATACAAAGAAGTATAAAAGTGGAACCGCTATAATCACAACAAGTATTGCTGCTATAATATAGCGCTTTTTTATCCCAGCAGTAAAAAGCATAAATACCAAAGCCATAACAAATGCTAATGCAGTGCCATAGTCTGGCTGTTTTATAATTAATAGAGTTGGTACAATAAAAGTTAGTAATACTAGTAATAATTTAGAAATTCTGCTTATTTCATTTTTTCCATTTTTTTGGATTTTTGATATTACCAAAGCTAACATTAAAATACAGATTACCTTTGCAAATTCTGCCGGCTGAATAGATACAGAACCTATATTAAACCAGCTAGTCGCACCATTTATTGGCTCTGTAAATAACACGCCGAATTAAAAGTGCAATTATAATTCCATATAATATGGGCGATATTTTTGCAATAAACTCATAGTCAATAAATATTACAATTATCATTATGGGCAAGCTTATACATACCCACATAATTTGCCTTTTTAATTCATCATAATCTGAATTTTGTGTAGCAGAGGTTAGTGCTACTAAACCTATTATTATTAAAATAATAGTACATATTAATATTCCCCATTCAATATTTTTAAGAATTTTTTTTTTTTTTATCATCCTCATCTAAATCAACTTTTTCAGCCTCATCCTCGCTGTCATTTATATCTTCTGCGCCATTATTTGTACTATTATTCTCATTTTCTACTACATTATTAGCATTTTGTTTTTCCGTTTCAGAAATTTCATGTTCCTGTTCTGCATTAATATCATTTTTCTCATCGTTATTGTCTTGGCTTTCTTCTGTTTCTTTTACTTTGTTTTCTTCTTCTTTTGCACGCTTCTCTTCATTTTCTTTTTTCAGAGTACCTTCTAACTTTCTTGCATCATTCTTAATTGTAATAATAGGTATATTGGCATATAAAGCGGGAGCTCCTACTTGACCGTCTTCTCCCTCCTTATTTGTTAGCCTAACATCTATTGCTTTTTCATCTATATCTATATATTTTTTTATTACTTCTAAAATTTCCTGTTTCATCATTTCCAAAAAGTCGGCTGAAATGTTTGCTCTATCTTGAGCCAAAACCAAATGCAATCTTTCTTTAGCTGTGCTTTTAGATTCTTCTTTTTCGCTTCTCTTAAATCTTTTAAAAAACTGCTTTATGTTATTTAACATATTTTCCCTCCAATAGTATTAATGTTTACCTTTTGCGAAAAAACCTTTCATTTTACTAAATAGACCTTCTTTTCTACCAGGAATAGTAACATCTATGTTTTCTCCTAGAATTCTTCTAGCTATTTCTGTGTAGGCCTTTCCTGACGGTGCTTTCTCTTTTATAACAACTGGCTCTCCCTTATTTGTTTGAGTAATTATGTATTCATCATCTGGAACCACACCAATTAAATCAATAGATAATAAATCCACTATGTCTTCAACATCCATCATTTCTCCTTTTTTAATCATAGCAGGTCTAATTCTATTTATTATTAATTCTGGGTCTTTAATTTCAGATGCTTCTAATAAACCAACAATTCTATCTGCATCTCTTATTGCTGATATTTCTGCAGTTGTTACTACAATTGCACGATTCGCTCCAGCAATAGCATTTTTAAATCCTTGCTCAATTCCTGCCGGACAATCTATTAATATGTAATCAAATTCGTCTTTTAGTTTTCCTATTAGTTCTTTCATTTGTTCTTCATTTATTGCACTTTTATCTCTTGTTTGGGCTGCTGGTAGTAAGAATAATTCATTAAATCTTTTATCTTTTATAAGGGCTTGTCTTAGTTTACATTTTTCTTCTACGACATCTACAATGTCATATACAATTCTGTTTTCTAAGCCCATTACAACATCAAGATTTCTTAAACCAATGTCAGTATCAACCAGAGCAACTTTTTTTCCTCTTAGTGCTAAAGCTGCACCAAGGTTAGCTGTTGTAGTTGTTTTTCCTACTCCGCCTTTACCGGATGTTATAACTATAACCTCTCCCATATATTCTCCTCCTCATAAATTTAAAGCAACATTCCTTATGAAAGTATATCGTTTCAATAAAAATGCACAATTTAAAACATTAATATTATATACGGAAAAGCCCAAAAGGTCAATGTTTTAACAAAAAATAGCAGAAATTTTTCTGCTATTTTTTGTCTATTGAAGCCCATATTTACTTTTATCTAAATTATAATTTTGCTCAATTTCACTTTGTGTAAGAGCCCTATTATATACTCTTATTGCTCTTAACTCCATTTCCGTACATAAGGATTCATCATATCTTGCACCAATATACAATTTATGATTTGTAAGTGTTCTATTAGATAAATTTGCACTAAACCTTGCATCATCACTTACCTGAACAACTTGTCTCTCTTCAGCATCTCTATACATTGAAATGTAATTATCATATTGCTCTTCTGAATTAAATTGAACCGTATAACTCGCAATCGAAGAATAGAACAAACCATCTACCATTTTTTGATTATATTGTGCATTTTGTTCATATTTCATAGCCATAGTTAAGTCCTTTGTTCCAAATTCTCCACTATCTATATAAAATCCACTATCCATTAAATTCGAATCTTCTCCCAATTCGACAATAATGTGTATTCCTGAAGCACTCGTGTTTTCGCAAACGAATTCCACAGTAACTGCTTTAGACGATTTAAAGTCTATCTCATTAGTAGTTTCTACTAAATCATCAATTCCATCAAAAGCCAAATATTCGTCATGCCATGTAGGACCACTAATTATTCCATCGTTTCCATTTCCACTTAAATCTTTCCATGTTGTAGCCGTATTACTATGCCCGTTTCCAGTATTATTTATAGCATCATAATATAATAATAGTCCATTTCCAACATATCCTTCTACATTGGCACTTCTAGAGCTAGTACCTGTTAGCCTTTCATATATTTCCACAGCTCTGCTATTATCTGCCTCATAACTTTCTTTTACTTTCATAACAGTTGTTAGCTGATTTCTTCTAATTGAATTTGTTGTAAGAAAAAGTGCTAAAAGTATAAATAGCATACCTACTATTACTATTGTTACATATGCTGCAATTGAACCTTTTGAGTTCTTAGTTTTTTCCCATAATCCGCATTTATATATTCCTCCTTAGTTCCCATACTTATATCATAATTCAACTTTATTTTATTGTCAATTAATCTGTATTTATTTTTTGTTTTTTTCTAATTTTTATACACTAGTTGTTGCATTTTTTCGTAAAACCATTGATTACTTTCAAAAAAAAATATATAATATTATAGTAAAATTCAAAAAATTTAACTTAAAGGATAGTGTTAATATGAAAATTAGTGATAGAACAAAAGATATTATAGAATGGATAATTTGTATTTTAGTTGCATTTGTTCTTGCATTATTAATTAGATATTTTATTGGGACTCCAACTATAGTGCAACAACCTTCAATGTATCCAACTTTGCAATCTGGTCAGCGTCTTATTCTTAATAGGTGGTCAAGAACAACAAAGCAAATGCCTGAAAGAGGCGATATAATAACTTTTGAAGCACCAACACAAGAATATGTATATGACCCAAACTTTAGTACAGGTAATTTAATTGCAAATTATTCAAATGAACCAACAAATTGGTTTGATAAATTTGTTCACTATTTCTTGGAAATTGGTAAAGAGAGTTACATCAAAAGGGTTATTGGACTTCCTGGAGACCATATAGAAATAAAAGATGGTAAAGTTTATTTAAATGGAAACGAATATAGTGAGCCATATTTGCAACCAGATGTATCAACCAATGTTGGTGAAAATCAATATCATGATTTGGTTGTTCCAGATAATTGCGTATTTGTAATGGGAGATAATAGAGACCATTCAACTGACAGTAGAGCTTTCGGATGTATTCCATTAGATAAAATTGAGGGTAAAGTTTGGATTAGATTTTGGCCATTAAATTTATTTGGTAGTGTTGATTAACTATGAACAGTACTGGAATTAGCTGTTCAAAATGCGAATATCTATAGATAGTAACTCAAAGGGCTGGTATCTATAACTATTATCTTAAATAGCCGGTATATATAGCTTTTAAACCGGATACAAATTAGCATTTAGTAACTAGATAAATTGGTAAGGAGTATAATTTTGAATTTTAGTAATATCATTGGAAATGAAAATATAAAAAAGTTGTTAATTAATTCTATCAAAACAAACAACTTAATACATAGTTACATGTTTGTCGGCCCAGAAGGCATTGGAAAGAAACTATTTGCCACTGCTTTTTCAAGAATGATATTGTGTGAAAACCAGGATGAAAATTGTACTAATTGTTCATCTTGCATCAAATTTGATTCAAATAATCATCCTGATTTTTTGATAATAGAATCTGAAGACGGAAAATCTATTAAAATTGGTCAAATAAGACTTTTAGAAGAAAAAATAGCAGAAAAGCCTATTCTTTCTAATAAGAAAGTTTATATCATTAATGATAGCGATTTAATGACAACTGAAGCTCAAAACTGTTTGTTAAAAACTTTGGAAGAACCACCTGAATATGCAGTAATTATTTTAATTTTATCCAACGAAAACAAATTATTAAATACTATAAAGTCTAGATGTACCAAGATAAATTTTAATAAATTATCACAAGATGAAATTATTGAGTATGCTAATACTCATGATATACATCCTAGTGAAAATTTATTAAATATCTGTGACGGTAGCATACTTAAGTTAATTACTTTAAAAGATGATACAGAATTATATAGCTCACTCGATTCAATTATTAACGATTTTGATAAAAAAGATATTGTAGACATTTGGAATGAAGCTGAAGTTTTATATAAATCTAAAGATATTATTTTAAATCTGTTAGATTATTTTAACACTATTTTTATAAACAAATTGCGTAATACAAATGATAGTAAATATATAAACTCTATTAAAATAGTTGAAATGACAAAAAGAAGGCTATCATCAAATGCAAATTACGATATGTGCATTGATAATTTATTACTAAAAATATGGGAGGAATTTAATGAAGGTAATAATAGGAGTTAGATTTAAAAAACCTGGAAAAATATATTTTTTCGACCCAGGTGCTTTACATGTAAATCTAAAGACAAAAGTAATTGTTGAAACTTCCCTTGGCGAGGAATTAGGTGAAGTAGTTGTAAAAAAGAAACTTTTACCAAACACACAATTAAATAGTCCTTTGAAAAAAATAATTCGTATTGCCACTCATAAAGATTTAAAACATTATGATGACAATAAGAAAAAAGAAAAAGAAGCTTTTAAAATTTGTGAAGATAAAATCAAGAAATTGAAGCTTAATATGCATCTTACAGAAGTTCAATATAGTTTTGACAATAGTAAATTACTATTTTGTTTTACAGCAGACGGAAGAATTGATTTTAGAGAGTTAGTAAAGGAACTTGCTGCAATATTTAAAACTAGAATTGAATTAAGGCAAATTGGTGTAAGAGACGAAGTAAGAAGAATTGGCGGAAATGGAGTTTGTGGTAGAGAACTTTGTTGTTGTTCATTTTTAAATAATTTTGAAACAGTTTCTATAAAAATGGCGAAGGAACAAAATTTATCTTTGAACCCCTCAAAAATTTCAGGAAATTGTGGCAGATTGATGTGTTGCCTAAAATATGAACAAAATGTATATGAAGAAAAATTACAGCATCTACCTAAAATCGGTTCTATTGTTCAAACTGAGGACGGAGAAGGTACAGTTGATTCAATAGAAACTTTAAAAGAGATTGTAAAAGTAAAATTAAAAGACGATAATGATGACACTTATTACAAAAAATATAATGCAAAAGATTTGAAAATAATAAAAGATGCTGATTCTGAAGTTATTGATGAAGAAGAAAAAGAAAATATGGAAGAACTACAAAAGCTTGAAGAATTAGAAATTCAAGATAAAAATTCTGAAAACGAAGATGACATATTTTAATTGTTTGGATAACAAGCAAGCAAACCAAAGTCGCCCTTTGTTAGTGACGACTTTGGTTTGCAATTATAAGGAGGTGAGACTTTATGGTATATAGAATAAGTGACAAATGTATTAGCTGTGGAGCTTGTGCAGGAGCTTGCCCAATGCAATGCATATCTCAAGGTGATGATAGATATGTAATTGACGAATCTGTATGTATTGGATGTGGAACATGTGCTAATGTATGCCCTATGTCTGCTCCAGAGCCACAAGATTAATTGTGTAGATTTACTTAAGAGATTATTATTATATTTGTGAATAAATCTTATATTTTCACATATTATAGAATGTATATGATATACATTCTATTTATTTTTGCTAGTTTTGTTTGATTTTTTTAAAGTTTCTATTGCATAGTTATTGAAATTATTGTATAATAGATGTATATTATGTCGAAATAAGGAGGATGTATTATGGAAGAAAAGAAATCTAATGGATTAGCTGTTGCATCTTTAGTATTAGGTATCGTATCTATTGTATTTTGTTTTATTATACAATGGCTTGGACTAATCATTGGTATAGTTGGTATCGTACTAGGAGTTATGGCTAAAAAGAAAAATCCAACAGGTATGGCAACTGCAGGTTTAGTACTTTCTATAATAGGTACAGTATTATGTGCACTAGTATTTATAGCATGTGTTGCTTGTCTAAGTACAATCGGTACAGCTGGTGGAGTAGCTTCATCATTATATTAATAATAAAAAACAAATTTTATATTAAAAGTGGTAAACAAATTTATTTGTTTACCTAATTTTTTATATTATTATTTAGCTTTGTGCTTTTACATTATCGCTTTCTACTACCATTTTACATTATTACTTTGCATTATTTAATTTAAATTTTTATTTTTTAATAGGGGTGTGTTTAAATGTTACCTTATATACACATATTTGGATTTGAAATTGCAACATATGGCCTAATCATTTTTATAGGAATAATAATCGGCTCTATAATAGCAATTCAATATTTTTCAAAATTTAACAACATTGGAAAAGAAGATGTTTTATTTGCAATTTTATATGCTGTTATAGGAGTTGGCATTGGTGCAAAATTATTATATATACTTACCAATATTCCATTTTTAATTGAAAACGCAGGTACTCTTAATATTTGGGATACTCTTTTGGAAATGTTTAGAGGAGGTTTTGTATTCTATGGAGGTTTGTTAGGCGGAATACTAGGTGTATTCATATATTCTAAGCAATTCAAAGTCTCATTCAAATCGCTATTATTAACAATATTACCTGTAGTGCCTTTAGTGCATGGCATAGGTAGAATTGGATGCCTATGTGCAGGGTGTTGCTATGGAATGGAATATAGTGGTTTTGGAGCAATAGTATTTAATAACTCTTTATTTGCTCCAAATGGAATACCATTATTTCCAATGCAAATCGTTGAGGCAATATGTAATTTTATAATATTTATTATATTACTCATTACATATAAAAAATTCTTGGGCACTTATAAAACTGTTGGATTATATTTAATTTTATATAGTATTGTAAGATTTGTACTAGAGTTTTTTAGAGGAGATTTAATAAGAGGAATATATTTTTCTTTATCAACTTCGCAGTGGATAAGCATTGTTCTATTTGTAATTGGAATCACTATGTTCTTCTATGATAAACTCATTTTAAAGAAAAATCTTAGAGTAAAGAACGACAAGTAAAGGGACTTATTTCTTTCGCTCGTAAACAGAAAACTTTTACTCTAGCCCTTAAACAAAAGAGTCCACTTTCCTTCGTTCGCGGTTGTTGGAAATTAGCCACAAAGAAGACAGGTGTATTGGTATCAAAAGTGATACAAAAACACCTGCCCCTTCTTTGTGATAATTTTTTATTTTGTTTATTCTTTATTACTCATCTCTTCTAAGTCTAATAAAGCTTGCCACCTTCTATCAACTTCATTTTGGAATTCCTCAATCATCCACTCGTTTCCAGGTTTAAACATATGTCTAAATCTCTTTTGTGGTTTTAAGAATTCTTCTATTGGAAGTTTTTTAGCTGGCTTATATGTTATTTTATATTTTCCGTCTACCACTTCATATAATGGCCAATAACATGTTTCTACAGCCAATTTATTTATTGTCATCAAATCCTCTGTTGGATATCCCCAACCTCTTGGACATGGTGATAATACATTTAAAAATGTTGGTCCTTCTGTATATATTGCTTTTTCAGCTTTTTCATATAAATCTTTAAAATTCATATATGCAGCTGTTTGACCAATATATGGCAAATGATGAGCCTCCATAATTTCTGTTAAATCTTTTCTTGATTGCATTTTTCCTGGAATTACTGTTCCAGCAGGGCTTGTGGTCGTATCAGCAAATTTTGGTGTTGCTGATGAACGCTGAATACCAGTATTCATATATGCTCCATTATCATAGCATATATATGTCATATCATGTCCTCTTTCCATTGCACCAGATAAACTTTGAATACCTATATCATAAGTTCCTCCGTCTCCACCGAAGGCGATAAATTTTGTATGTTCATCTTCTGGCAATTTGCCTTGTCTTTTCATTGCTTTATATGCAGCTTCTGCACCCGCACAAGTTGCTGCAGCACACTCAAAAGCTGTATGAATATATGAATCTGTCCAAGATGTATATGGATATATAAAGCTTGAAACTTCCATACAACCAGTAGCATTTGCTATTACTGCATGGTCTTCTGGCTTTAATGCTCTTAATATCATTCTTGCTACAGGTGGTGCACCACATCCTGCACACATTCTATGTCCTGAAGTAAATCTTGATGGCCTTTCTGCCACTATTTCTTTCATATTATATGCCATAAACTCTTACTCCTTTCTTAATCCTACATATCTGTATGGATTATCTATTTTTTCTTTCTTACAATCTTCTAGTAAATCATTAAATACAGACTCAATATCTTTTGCAGTTGTATCTCTTCCACCTATTCCATAAACATAGCTTGAAGCTAAAACATTATTTTTGTTTATATACATTGCAGATGTTACATCTTCAAACAAAGCTCCACCTGCTCCATTTAGTGAATCTGCTTTATCTAAAACTGCAATAGCTTTTAAATGAGATAAAGCTTCTGCAATTTCTTCTGCTGGGAAAGGTCTAAATACACGCACTTTTAAAAGTCCAGCTTTTACACCTTTTTCCCTTAAAGAATCCACAACTTCTTTTGCTGTACCTGCTGTTGAATTCATACAAACAACTGCAATCTCTGCATCATCTAATTTATATTCTTCAAATAAGCCATATTTTCTTCCTGTTAATTTTTCGAAATCTTTAGCCACTTCTAAAATAACCTTTTTAGCATTTCTCATAGCTTCAGCTTGCCCATATTTGTGTTCAAATAAATATGATTGAACATCTAGTGGGCCAATTGCTATTGGTTCTTTTTTATTAAGCAAATAATGTTCTGGATGATATTCTCCAACAAATTCTTTTACTTTTTCATCTTCAATAAGCTCTATATTCTCTATAGAATGTGATGTAATAAATCCGTCTTGGCATACCATTAGAGGAAGTAATACATCTTTATTTTCTGCAATTCTATGAGCCATAATCAAATTATCATATGCTTCTTGGTTTGTTTCAGAAAATAATTGAATCCAGCCACTATCTCTAACACCCATTGCATCTGAATGGTCATTATGAATATTAAGTGGTCCTGATACTGCTCTGTTTACTAAAGACATTACTATTGGAAGTCTTAAGCTAGATGCAATATATATCATCTCCCACATTAAAGATAATCCATTTGCAGATGTAGCTGTCATAGCTCTTGCTCCTGCAGCTTCAGCTCCAATACAAGCACTCATTGCACTATGCTCACTCTCAACCGCAACAAACTCTGTATCTACCATGCCATTATCCACAAAAGTAGAAAAATATTGTGGAATTTCTGTTGATGGCGTAATAGGAAATGCTGCAACCACATCAGGATTTATTTGTTTCATTGCTGTCGCTGCTGCTTCATTTCCACTTAAGCGTTCTCTTATACCCATTATATCCTCTCCTTTTCTCATATCTTTAACAAAACTCGTCAAAGTTTATTTATTAAGCCTACTCTTCTCCTTCAACCTTCATTTCAATTGCTCCAAAAGGACAAACTTTAGCACATACTCCGCATCCTTTGCAATAATCATAATTAAAATCTGTTCTCTTTTGGTCTTTTCCAACTGGTATAGCATCCTCTGGACAAACAGGGAAACATAAACCACATTGAATACATTTTTCTGTAATATATTTAGGTTTTACACTTCTCCAGTCACCTGTTTTAAACTCTCTAGCATTACCAGCTTCATAAATATTTCCACCAATAGTCATTTTACATGCTGGTGTACTACTATTAATTTCAGTCATCCTTCTCTCTCCTTTCATTTGTCGTTTGGGGACAGGCCTCAAAACGACAACTTTGTCGCTCAGGGACAGGCCTTAAAACGACAACTTTGTCGCTCAGGGACAGGCCTTGCCCTCCTGCTTCCATAAACTCTCATAAATAAATAATTCTAAACAACTTCTTTGATTTCCTTTAATGCCATTTCCAATGCTTTCATATTTCCTTCAATAACTTCTGGCTTTTTAGCAAATTTATGCTTAAATGATCCCTTCATATCCTCTATAAAATCTTTCTCATCCATAATTCCGCTTACTTTAACAATTGCCGCAAGCATTGGTGTATTTGGGAAATATTTGCCTAAAGTTTCCATTGAAACTTTTCTAGCATCAATAGTGTATATTTTTCCTTTATATCCTCTTAATTCTTCTTTCAATTTTTCTGCTGTTTTCGTTGTATTTATTATAATTGCTCCATTTTCTTTTAGTCCTGCTGTCACATCTACACTCTCAAGTAGTGTATCATCAACTACTACAACATAGTCAGGTTCATAAATGTTGCTGTGTATTCTTATTGGTTCATCACTAATTCTGTTATATGCAGTAATTGGTGCTCCCATTCTCTCTGGTCCATATTCAGGAAATCCTTGAATATATTTTCCAGTGTTGAAAGCTGCATCTGCAAGCAATAGTGATGCTGTTTTGGCACCTTGTCCACCTCTTCCGTGCCACCTAATTTCAATCATATTACTCATTAATAAAAAAACCTCCTTTTTTTCTATTAATTAACATGTACAGTATATAACTTTCACCTAAGATAGTCAAGCTCTGTTCACGCTTATTTCTTTGCTGGTAATCGTATTACTACTTCTGTTCCCTTGCCTACTTTGCTCTTTATATCTATACTGCCTTTGTTTTTGTCCAATATCTCTTTTGCTATAGACAATCCAAGTCCTGTTCCTCCAAGCTCTCTACTGCGTGCTTTGTCTACTCTGTAGAATCTTTCGAATATTCTAATCAAGTCATCTTCAGGTATTCCTATTCCATTATCTATAACCTTTATATATGCATCATTATACACAAATCCCACATATACTTTAATTGTTCCATGGTCTGGAGTATATTTTATTGCATTTGATAAAATGTTAAGTACTACTCTCTCTATTCCATATTTATCTGCTACCACTGGTGGAACACTTGCTGTAACAAAACATTCTACACTGTGGCCTTTTTTTTCTATTTCAAATTTTAGTTTTTCTTGGCATTTCTTTACCAAATCACCCAAATCAAATTCGGTTACATCTGTTTCTACTTTTTTATTGTCATATCTAGAAAGAGTTAATAAGTCTGTTACAAGTTTTGCCATTCTTCTAGCTTCTCCGGAGATGACATTTAAAAATTTGGTCCTTGTTTCTTCATCATAGTCTCCTTCAAGCAAAGTGTCTGCATACCCCATTATAGATGTTATTGGAGTTTTTAATTCATGAGATACATCGGCCACAAACTCTTTTCTCATATTGTCAAGTCTTACATGTTCAGTAATATCTTGTATTACTGTAATTACTCCAGCTGGTCTATCATTTTCGTCTTGAAATGGTGCAAAAAGTATATTTACATATTTATCTCCAATATTTTTTCTTTGCTCTGATGATGTCCAATTTTCCAAGTATACTATTTTTTCTATGTTTATGTCTATGTTGAGCTTTTTAAATATCTTTTCAAATGTATTATCATTATCATTTACTCCCAAAAGGCTCTTAGCTGCAGGGTTTATATGAATTATATTTCCTTCCATGTCAAAGGCTATTATTCCGTCAGTCATATGAAGCAAAATAGTTTCAATTTGTCTTTTTTGTCTATTTACCTCACTAAGCTTTTGGTTAAGCTCATTTGTAACAATTCCAAAAGCATTTTCTATATCTCCAACTGCACCTGCATTCTGCAATTTTTCGTCTATTTTTACATTTTCTCCAGATGCTATTTTTTCCGCACTTTTAATTAATTTTTTCATAGGTGAAACAACTGCTTTCAAAACAAAATATCCTATAAGTATTGAAATTATTGTAAAAATAACGACTGAGATAATAACTATTAATTTTGTTTGTGAAATTTGTTCATTTATACTTGAAATTAGTTCAACATTGTATTGATTTGCTCCTAACTCTTCTAATTGATTTAACATGAACATATAGCATGCTCCAAGCCCAAGAATCAAGATTATTCCAATAACAAAAAATATAATAACTATTTTTAAATTTACATTCTTTTTCATAATTATATTAAATGGTTAGCAATTATTAATTGCTAACCATTATTCTCCTTTTCTCTAGATGATAAGTAATATCCTACTCCTCTTTTAGTAATTAATAATTTAGGACTAGATGTATCTATTTCAATTTTTTCTCTTATTCTTCTTATTGTAACATCAACAGTTCTAATATCTCCATAATATTCATAACCCCAAACTTTTTCAAGCAAGTCTTCTCTTGTTACAACTTGTCCTGGCTGTTTTGCCAAATATCTTAAAACCTCAAATTCTCTTAATGTTAGTTCTATTGGCTTATTTCTAACTTTCACTTCGAATTTGTCTAGATTTATAAATAGCTCTCCAATTGTAATAGTTTTATCATGACTTTCATTATTTTGAGGTACATTATTGTTTTGAGGTACACTGTTAATAATCTCATTTGACTCAGCTTTTCTCAAATTAGCCTTAACCCTAGCTACTAATTCTCTTACGCTGAATGGCTTTGTAATATAATCATCTGCTCCCAATTCTAAGCCTAAAATTTTATCTAT